>JAIDYR010000006.1 GCA_029057985.1 Muribaculaceae bacterium
GCAGCCAAAAATAACAAGTTTTATTGTTCAAGTAATTTTAATCACAAATATCGTTTAATTTTTGGAACTTACTTATTCTAATTCCTATTTACTAATATCAATATCTATGAGACATTCTACACTGCACTATCTCGCTGTAATCATAATGACACTGATTGTATCATTTGCTACAAATGCTCAAGTCAAAGGATATGAGGAGTACCCTTATGCGGAGTTGTTTACAGAGGGAAAGGAATGGACCTGGATTCATTATGGCATTAAACCGGGGTATGACGGTAAACCTTTTTTCACGACTCACTACGTCGTTACGGTTAAAGTTGATGGATCAAAAAATATCAATGGAGTAGACTGTAAAAGGTTGACCATAGATACAGAAAGTATGCCCGGAAGTTGTAATGTTTGCGATTATTGGTTAAATAGAGAATATGCCAACGCTTTTAGTTATTATACGTATAGGGTATCAATGGGGATTAAGGAAGAAGTGTACGTTTATGAAAAGGATCGTAAAATCTATTTTTATAGAGATCCCGGGGTAAAATATAAGGATGAAGTATCCGATGAGATAACTTTATGTAGACCTTATTTTGACTTACTTATGGATTTGAATATAAGCGTTGGGGATAATGGAGGTTGTTTAGGTAAAATCATCAGTGATGAATTGATTTATATTGATGGCCAACCGCATAGAAAACTGGTAGGGACAGGTCTTGAATACAGCACTGTACCTAACTGGAAAGCCTTTGAATGGATCGAGGGAATCGGTTCGAGCGAAGTTCTATGCAATTATACCCAGTATTTCTGGTCGTATGCACCTCTTGCTCCTGACATGTGCATTGACGACTATATTCTGGCGGAAGTGAAGGATAATGGAAAGGTCATCTATGATCAAATGGATGTCATTAGAAATTTAGGACTGCAAGTTCCCGTTACTTTGGGAGCGGCTGTCATTCCCGAACAAGTTACTAACCATAAATGCTATGATCTCCAAGGCCGACCCATTAATTCACCCAAACATGGTGAATTCTTCATTCGCGATGGCAAGATACAATTCTGCAGATAAACGATAGTATTCTACAAATTAATAAAGACAGAAGCTTATAGTATATTTTTTATGCTTCTGTCTTTTATATTTTGACAAAAGCACATAAGGACATAAGGTTTTCTGTGCTTTTGTGCTTCTGTCTTTTACTATTGGGCTTCTGTCTTTAGAGGATTTCGATGGTCAGGCCGTCATAGGCGGGAGCTACATTGGCGGGGAGGCTTGCGGCGAAGGCATGGTGATGACCGACTTCGTGGCAGAGATGGGTCAGATAAGCCTGTCGGGGTTTTACTTCTTCGATAAGAGCAAGAGCTTCCTTTATAGTGAAGTGAGCGAAGTGATCGCGTTCACGAAGGGCATTGACGATGAGGACATCAAGACCCTCAAGTTTCTCCTTCTCTTCCTCGGGGATTGTCTTTGCATCCGTTATATAAGCGAATCGCCCGATCCGGAAGCCCAAAATCGGAAGCTTGCCATGAAATACCTCTATTGGCTGAATCTCCACTCCTTTAATAAAGAAATTGCGGGAGGAATCAATCTCCGTGATTTCAAACGACGGCACTCCGGGATACTTATCGCTACGGAAACAATAATCCAGACGCTTCATCAGATGCTCCTTCACGTCCGACTTCATATACATGTCGACAGGACCCGAGAAGCAGAACGGCCTCAGATCATCAATTCCGCCGACATGATCGTAATGCTCATGGGTTATGAGGACACCATCCACATGACGCAAATCCACTTTCAAAGCCTGCTTGCGAAAATCCGGCGAAGCATCGATGAGAAGTTTTACACCCATTGTCTCTACAAGGACAGAGGCACGAAGCCTATGATCGAGAGGATTCTCCGACTTGCAGACTCCGCAGTCACACATCAGCTCCGGAACACCCTTACTCGTACCGCTCCCTAACACAGTCACCTTGATGCGGGAATCTATATAGTTGACCTCCGGCTCGAGAGGCACGTGAAACGCCCTATTTACTCTGTGAGCGACATAATCAGCAAGTTCTACTACATTCTTTGCAGTAGCACTTCCTTCATTCGCTAAAACAAGGCAATTCTTGGGATATACAATCGCCCCTCCACGCTTTTCACCCTTCAATCCGGCATGCTCTATGAGCCAACCCGCCGGAATCTTAACATGCGTTTCATCCCCTTCGAGATCATAATGCGGTATATTCGGATCGAGATTCAGCATCTCCATCTCGTAATATTTACGCCTGACGATAGGATTCTTGAAGAAACTCCCTGCGCTCCCTACCTCTCGGGGATTCGGAAGTTTGGAGTTGCGGATATCAATAACGAAATCGCGAATCTGACGAATGGTTACAGGCGTATCTCCGGCTTCCTCACGAAGACGTTTCAGACCCCCGTAATTCACATTATCAGCATACTCCGACCTGCGCAGACGGAAACTAACTCTCAGCACATAATACCGATCCTTCCAGATTGTCTTGAAATTAGAATTGCGATAGGAAAATCCGCAATCCTCATTTGAAAATCTCACAACCTGCAGAGTCTCGCGGTCAAGACATTCCACTGCGTGGATGACATCTTTGGCCTCAACGCCGTAGGCCCCGACATTCTGGACGGGAGCAGCACCTACTTCCCCCGGTATACCTGCCATATTTTCCAGTCCGGCAATCCCTTCTTCTACGCAATAGTCGACGAAATGTTCCCAGTTCTCACCTGCGCCGGCTATCACGAAGGTCGTCGAATCATCTTTATCATAGGTCGTTATACCCTTTATAGCCGAATGAAGTATAAGTCCGTTGAAATCATGCAGAAACAGCAGATTGGATCCGCCCCCGATATGAAGCACCTTATTCTCACGATACTCTTCCGAGCGGCAAATTTTTATGAGTTCGTTAAGGCTGGAGTATTCGGCGAAATACGCCGCCTTGACAGGGATTCCGAACGTAGTCAGTCCGGTTATATCAAACTCCTTTTTGATTTCCATTATTTTATATATTATAGATTGCGAAAGCGTAATTAAAATAAATATCAAATTTTATCAGGAACCGAATTGATACCTTGAACAATGCCATCTACGAAGTAAAGCACCGTCCCGTCAGAATAGCTCCAGATAAGAAGAGTATGTTGATAATCATGACCCGAGTTGACATCCGTCGGATTCCCCTTTGAAAGTCGACATTCATCACGGGTCATCCCGATCTCTACCTTCCCTTGCATGATATTCTCCCATATTTTGTCTGAAATTGACGGATAATTCTTTCGGGGATCCGACAACTGAAGCATATTGGCAAAACTTCTTGAATCCTTACCGGAGTTGCCGAAATTAAGTAGCATCCTGCCGATTCTGCCCTCCGTATCTTCAAATAATACCTTAATCGGGAAAATCATATTGCCCGGGCTCACATTCAATACTCTTATTTTTTCGAATCTTTTGCCGTCCACGCGCTCTCCGTACTCATCCTCGCGCAGCGAATTACGGGTCCAGAAATTTTTTCCTACCATTTTATCCGCGACCTGATTTATCATCGAGGGATCGACCAATCCGGGAATTGCATCACTCATTATTTCCCGGTCGTCGGCCTTACCCGAAGGGAGGTATCGAAATTCATCGCCGCCCCGGCTGAAGGTAAGGGCAGGAATGGATGTGCCGTCAGGCTGACGATACATCCTACATTCCTTATACCTCAATGTGTCTCCTATTGAAAGTTGATAATTGCCGCTCACAATCCTGCGAGGCTCAAAAAGGACCGATCCTCTGTCGCCAACTACGACAAATTCCTTGCCATCCGCCCACTTCGTATGAGGAATCGGACAGATATCGCTCAGAAACTTCTCTTCTGCGGTTGGCTCAAGACTCTTTTTCTCCTCTCGCGTCATCTTGATCTTTTTGGTAGACTCGATGCCGGTGAAACATCCGCATAGAGTAAAAGCCATAACGATCGTCACGAGACATGAAATATATTTTATCAGTAGTTTATTCATATTAAACGACATAAGTCTTGGCCGGGATGCAGACCACATAACTTCGGTTACAAAATTACAAAAAAAATGTCACTTTTTTATCTAAAAATTTTGTCAATTCAAAAAATGTGCGTAACTTTGCACTCGCAAAACGGCAAGAGAGCCTTTTGAAGAAATGGCGGGATAGCTCAGTTGGTTAGAGCGTCGGATTCATAACCCGGAGGTCCCGAGTTCAATTCTCGGTCCCGCTACCAAATTCAACTCCCTCACAGTAAGCGTCTTGATTTTGAGTCAAGACGCTTTTTTTGTTATATTCGAGATTTGACTGCCGTATAGATTCGACTGCCGTATAAAAGTAGATTCCCATATTCCGAATATAGATGTCAGGCTGTGTAGAAGAAAAAAGAAACTTCAAAAAAACTTTTTAATTTAAAGATGATTGATTAACTTTGTGACTGTTTTCCATTCTCCTCACTTTCCTAACAACATCTTTACCATGGCAAATAATGTAAAATCGCGCCTCGCGATAATGAATTTCCTCGAGTTCGCCATCTGGGGTTCTTACCTGACTTGTATAGGTAATTATCTCGGAGCTAACGGCCTCGGCGACAAAATTTCTCTTTTCTATGCCATTCAAGGCGTAGTTTCTATCTTTATGCCCGCGATAATCGGCATTATAGCAGATAAACTCATGCAACCGCAACGTCTGCTCGGTCTGTGCCATCTGCTTGCGGCCATCTTCATGGGGGGCGCATGGTATTATGGAATGACCAACCATGGCAACCTTGATTTTGGAATAATTTTTACTCTCTATACTCTTTCCGTTGCATTCTTCATGCCGACAATAGCCCTGGCAAATACCGTAGCCTTCTCCATTCTTAAGCGCAACGGCATGGACACTATCAAAGACTTTCCGCCGATCCGGGTGCTCGGCACTGTCGGTTTCATCGCAGCCATGTGGTTTGTCAATGGATTCTATATCTACGACGGTCAATGGGGATATATGCTCGCCAATCCCTTAGGCGATCAGGCCCAGTTTGACCCCCGATTCCAATATACGGTGAATCAGCTTGCCGTCTGCGCTATACTTGGCCTCGTTCTTGCGGCCTACAGCTTCATCCTTCTGCCTGCATGTCCGCTCGCTAAATCAGAAGGAGGCAAGCAGCCTTCCCTCGCAGAAATGCTCGGTCTGGATGCATTCAAACTCTTCAAATCTTCCCGCATGGCTATCTTCTTTATCTTCTCCATGCTTCTCGGAGTATCGCTTCAGATCACTAACGGTTACGCCACTCCCTTCATAACCTCCTTCAAGGCCAATCCGGAATTCATCGAGTCTTTCGCCGCCAACAATGCGACTCTTCTCACCTCTCTGAGCCAGATATCGGAGGCCTGCTGCATTCTGCTCATCCCATTCTGCCTTAAGAAATTCGGCATCAAAAACGTGATGCTGATCGCTATGTTTGCATGGGTGATACGTTTCGGATTCTTCGGAATCGGCGGGCCGACTATGCCCTCTGTCATCCTGCTTATCGCTTCGATGATCATCTATGGCGTGGCGTTCGACTTCTTTAACGTCAGCGGGGCTCTCTACGTAGAGCAAGAGACCTCCCCAAAGATCCAGGCATCAGCCCAGGGATTATTCATGTTGATGACCAACGGCATCGGCGCAACCGCGGGAATGCTCGCAGCGGGAGCCATCGTCAATACGTACTGTCACTATGAAGGGGAATATATGATCGGCGACTGGAAGACTACCTGGCTCATCTTCGCCGGATATGCATTGGCCGTCGCTCTGCTCTTCATCTTTATCTTCCGCTCTCCTAAAAAGTCTGAAGCTATCAACGACGACAAAGCTGAGGCTCTCGTCGGAGGAGGCGATGGATTTGTGGAATCCTGATTTATGACTTATCGTCTATCTTCAAACTTTTCTAAGAAACTGAAGATTATCAAATTTGCATCTGACTTAATTTTATTCTTTGCCAATTGATACAGTTTTATGCTCCCGACATAACGACGACAGGAATCCTGCCTGCCGACGAATCTCGCCACTGCTGCAAAGTCCTTCGCCATCGCTCCGATGATGTGATATGCGTCATTGATGGCCTTGGAGAACGGTATCAGTGCAGAATTGTCGATCCGGACCCTCGGGCTACTCAGGTTGAGATTATATCATCCGAGGCAATCGGCCGCCATTGGCATGAGAATATAACTCTCGCTGTAGCTCCGACGAAAAATATGGACCGCCTGGAATGGATGACAGAGAAAGCGGTGGAGATCGGTGTAGATTCAATAGTGCCGTTGCTATGTACTCATTCAGAGCGTAAGGTTGTAAAGACGGAGCGCCTCGTAAATATTGCTGTTTCAGCCATGAAGCAGAGTCTTAAGACCACCTTGCCGACGGTAGCGCCGCTCACTCCATTCAAGTCTTTCATGGCGGAGTGCAGCCGGCAACGGATACAGAATCCCGGACTGCAACTTTTTATGGGATATTGCGATGCGACATATCCGAGAAAAGAATTGATACGCGAATATAGCCCCGGGTCGGACGTGATAATCCTTATCGGACCTGAAGGGGATTTCTCACCCGAAGAAGTGAAGGAGGCTGTAAGAGTGGGATTCGTGCCTGTAACTTTCGGGCCGAGCCGATTGCGCACGGAGACTGCTGCTATAACTGCGCTTAATGCTATTCACTTTCTTAATGAACAACATGATGAACATTGATATAAAAAATTATCTTACCTCAAGTCCTACAGGTAATTTCTTCCTCTTGGCAGGGCCATGCGTAATTGAAGGAGAAGAAATGGCTCTTGATCTGGCAGAGCAATTATTGAAAATTGCTACTCCGTTGAATATTCCACTCGTGTTTAAAGGAAGCTATAGGAAAGCGAATCGTTCGCGCCTTGATTCTTTCACCGGGATAGGCGACTTCAAGGCTCTTGAAATTCTTCAGAAAGTGCGCCACACATTCGGCATCCCTGTTGTCACTGACATTCACGAAACTCACGAAGCTGCCCTGGCTGCTGAATTTGTAGATATTCTTCAGATTCCCGCGTTCTTATGCCGGCAGACCGATCTGCTTCTCGCCGCCGCGTCAACCGGGAAGATGGTAAATATCAAGAAAGGACAGTTCCTTGCCCCCGAGGCAATGAAATATGCAGTGGAGAAAGTGAGATCTGAAGGCAATGACAAAGTCGCCGTGACGGATCGCGGCACACTCTTCGGCTATCAGGATCTGATTGTCGATATGCGTGCCTTTCCGATAATGAAACATGAATGTGATTGTCCCGTAATAGCTGATATCACTCATTCTCTGCAGCAACCTAACTCCGCTTCGGGAGTGACAGGCGGACGCCCGGAGATGATCTCTACAATCGCCAAAGCTGCAATCGCTGCCGGCGCCGACGGGATATTCATGGAGACTCACCGCGATCCATCCAAGGCTAAAAGCGACGGAGCAAATATGCTCCCGCTCGACAAAGTTGAGGACCTGCTCAACAGACTGACAGCTATCCGCTACGCATTAGGCTAAATTACAAATAAGTATGAAATTCTTACGTATAATATTCGCCGCAGCCCTCATGGCCGTATTTACTTGCGGCGCACAGAAAATCGATCCGATCACTCAGGCGGTCCTTAACGGATATTCCTCCCTTCTCGAGAAAAATCCAAAGGATATAGAGACCCTCTTTGAGCGTGCTTCACAATATCAGCAACTCGGGATGTATCGTAATGCTCTTGAAGACGTGAAGAAAGCATTGGAATATACTCCGGCTAAAAATACTGATATGCGGGAGCGTGAATATACCCTGCTCTCGGGCGTGGCAGCTTCGCTCGACGATTATGAAACTGCTCTTGATGCTATCAATCATGCTATCGAACTCAAACCCGGCAGCTATATAAATATCTATAACAAGGGCAATATCCTTCTTGAACTTAACCGGCCGGAGGAAGCCTATAGGGTCTTTTCCTCAATGCAGTCGCTCAAGTCTCGCAGCCAGGAAGCATATTACGGCATGGCACGCGCATGTATCCGCCAAGGCAACTTCTCCGAAGCAGAGAATCTGATGAAGGAAATAGAAAGCGCAAATCAGACAAGCCCTTTGACTTTCTGCCGTCTCGGCAATCTGTTTGAGGAGATGAATCAGCCTGAAAATGCCGCGGCCAATTATATAGTTGCAATCGCAATGGATAATCGTGGCAATAGCGGCCTTAAGGAACTTTCTGACCTTTCCTCACGCAATTATAAAGCTGCTGCCATGGCCTTGGATTATGCAATAGAAAAAAGCACCAATAAGCCCATGATGCTCCTTCTGAAAGGACGCCTTGCAAATCAAGCCGGCGCTTATCCGGACGCAGAACTGAGTTTCTCACGACTGGCTAATATGCCGGAAGGTAAAACGCCAGGAGTCTACACCGCTTTGGCTGAATCACGCCTCGCTCTTAACCAACTCCCGGACGCTATGGAGGCAATTAATGAGTCGATCACCCTCGAGCCTTCAGCTGTAAATATGAATGTCAAAGCCAATATTGAATTGGCGATGCAAAACTCCCGCGGAGCGATCGCCGACGCAATGGAAGCTATACGCCTGAATCCGAATCGTACAGAATCCTATCTTACTGCCGCACAAGGCTACATCATGGCCGGCGAGGCAGATGAGGCTATCAAGATTCTAAATCAGGCTATAATGGCTGAACCAGACAACAATCTCGCTTTGCTCATGCGCGCATATACAAATCAGGAACTCGCAGGCAATTCAAAAGCCGCACAAGCCGACCTCAACCGTATCATCCTCGAAGAAGCCACTGCATTCCCTGATATCACAATATTGGCAGTTGCCCGACTTAAAGCGGGTAAAAAGATAGATGCGGATGCCGGAATCCAAACTGCCGCGGAGTCACTGCGAAAGCCTGAAGATCTTTATTGGCAGGCAGTCTATTACGCACAGGCCGGCGACCTTGAGAAAGCAAAGACCCTTGCCGACCAGGCATCCTTCGACGGATTCCTCAACAAGCACCTCCTCCAATCCTCTCATACGCCCTGGCTCAATCTCTCCCCCATCGCCCATCTTATTAAATAAACCAATAAGCCACAATAGCTTAAATTCTAACGACTTAAGCAACAGTAAGGGCTCTTCGCGAAAAATTTCGCGAAGAGCCCTTACTTTAACTTAAATTCAGCCCCTACAGCCCTCCAATCTTATTAATCCATACTAAATAACCTCGAGTAGATATAGCCAGATAGCCGTATTACCCCCCTCACCGAAGCTAATTTGTCTAAGGTATCGGCGCTTGCGCCGATAGTGCCGCTCCCGAAGCTAATTTGTCTAAGGCATCGGCGCTTGCGCCGATAGTGCCGCCCCGGAAGCTAATTTGTCTAAGGCATCGGCGCTTGCGCCGATATAACGGCCCCGGAAGCTAATTTGTCTAAGGCATCGGCGCTTGCGCCGATAGTGCCGCTAAGTTTACAACTCCGAAGCTTTCAGTTTTTCGGCGTTTTCAGCTACTATCAATTTATCGATACACTCCTGGATATCTCCATCCATAAAGGCTCCGAGATTATATACTGTGTAATTTATTCGATGATCCGTAATTCGTCCCTGCGGATAATTGTAGGTGCGGATCTTAGCGGATCGGTCGCCGGTGCTGACCATAGTCTTGCGCTTGGAAGCGATATCATCGAGATATTTCTGATGCTCTTTATCATAAATGAAAGTACGCAGACGCGATAGAGCGCGCTCTTTATTCTTAGGTTGGTCGCGCGTCTCGGTACACTCGATAAGAATTTCCTCTACAACTCCTGTATTGGGATTTTTCCAGTTATAACGGAGTCTTACGCCTGATTCCACCTTATTCACATTCTGGCCTCCCGCACCACCCGATCGGAATGTATCCCATTTTATCTCCCCTTCGTGAATCTCCACATCGAATTCCTCAGCTTCCGGAAGCACTGCGACCGTAGCGGCAGATGTATGCACGCGCCCCTGAGTCTCAGTTGCGGGCACACGCTGCACCCGATGAACTCCGGACTCATACTTCATCGTGCCGTAGACTCCATCGCCTGTAAGAGAAAATATGATCTCCTTATATCCGCCGGCTGCCCCTTCCGAAAATGAAGAGACTGCCAGTTGCCAACCTCTCGTCTCGGCATACTTCTGATACATCCTGAATAAGTCGCCGGCGAAAAGGGCTGCTTCATCGCCCCCCGTACCACCGCGGATCTCAACGATTGCATTCTTGGAATCGTCCGGATCAGCCGGTACGAGCAGCAGTTTTATCTCCTCCTCCATCTTTGGAAGAGCTTGAGTAGCAGCTTCGAGTTCCTCGCGGGCCATCTGCCGCATCTCATCGTCAGATTCCTCAGCAATAATCTGCTTGGACTCCTCAATGATTGCGAGACTCTGCCTATAACGGCGTGTCGCATCAAGAATCTTTTCGAGTTCGCGATATTCCTTGGTCAACTTGACATAACGTTGTTGATCAGCTATGACGGCCGGATCCGTGATCAGAGTTGCGACCTCCTCAAATCGTCCGTCGAGGCCTTCAAGGCGGGATAGTAAAGAATTTTCACTCATATGGGTGCATCTGTAATTGCAAATATATATAGTAGCCGGTAAGCTCAAACAGCTTCCCTACATACCGTAGATAATGAAGTCGTCAAAACTTTTTCTTTTCCTGTGCCTAACTCCATTATTTCGTAAAAAGTTTAGACAACTTCATTGGATAATAGAGAAAAATCGACTGCAAAATTAGAAAAAAATAAGGAGAAATTTGGTAGGATAAGAAAAAAAGAGTAATTTTGCATTGAAAATGAAGCCAAGCCGGCAAATGGTGCTATCAGCCTGAGCCTAAAGCAAAGCTTCAAAATAATAAACACAATATCAATATAAATCAAAGTCAAGTTAAATGGCAACCAAGATCAGATTGCAGCGTCATGGCCGTAAGGGCTACGCTTATTATCCCATTGTAGTCGCCAATAGCAGGGCACCACGAGATGGTAGATTTATTGAAAGGATAGGTTCCTATAATCCGAACACTAATCCTGCTACAATAAGTTTAGACTTCGACCGTGCTTTGTATTGGGTAGAAACAGGTGCGATCCCCACCGATACAGTTCGCTCCATCCTCTCCAAGGAAGGCGTAATGCTGATGAAGCACCTCCGTGGCGGTGTCAAGAAAGGCGCTTTCACTGAAGAAGAGGCTCTTCGTCGCTTCGAAGCCTGGAAGGCTGACCGCACTAAAGTAGCTGACGCTGCAAAAGCTAAGAAAGAAGCTGCAGCTGCTGAAGACGCTAAAAAGCGCTTCGAAGCTGAAGCTGAAAAGAATCGTCTCAAAGGCGAGTCAGTAGCTAAGAAAAAAGCTGAAAAGCTCGCTGCCGAAGAAGCTGCCGCTAAGGAAGCTCTCGAAGCTGAAGTAGCAGAGACTGAAGCTGAAGCAGCTGAGTAATCCTCCGGAACTGAAAAAATTTGCAAAATTACTTGCAGGATTCAAATAATCTTCGTAACTTTGCAACGCAAACAGGAAGAAAGGGATGCAATTCCTTATGACAATCTCTCCCTTTCTTCATTCGGCCGATTAGTGTAGCGGTTAGCACGCCACCCTCTCACGGTGGAGACTCGGGTTCGAGTCCCGGATCGGCTACTTTTAAAGGGCATCCTCTCG
Organism: Muribaculaceae bacterium; assembly: GCA_029057985.1. GTDB lineage: Bacteria > Bacteroidota > Bacteroidia > Bacteroidales > Muribaculaceae > Lepagella. The sequence goes on from JAIDYR010000006.1 coordinate 11,639, forward strand.
GATGCCCTTTATTTTTGTATCCGGCCCCCTAAATCTACCCGGATTTGCAATGAACGGCATCAATGTCGGATCAAATGGACGGTAGATATGTTAAATCGACAATCTCCTTAATCTTTTCACTCTTACTTCGCGTTATATCTACGAAAACACACTATTAATACTCTCTAAAAATTGAAACTATGAAAACACTATCCATCATTTTTTATGTAATAGGATCAATACTCCTGATTGCATCTTGCTTCACTATGAGCGTCGCTACTACATGGTGGCTCGGAGGTTCGGCAGTAGTTGCCCTGATTATCGGTTGCGTTTGCCAGTTCAACGCCAACAGAACTAATCAACTCCACCATCTCTGAATCCAATAAAGCCCGGGTTTACACCCGGGCTACTTTTTTAATATCCTATTTTTATATCTTCTTTTTAATATCCAAGTGTAGCACCGGATTCTTATATCCAAGTACAGCAACAGACCCTAATTGCGTATGTAACCAATTCTGCCTCCGGATCAGAGAAGATCGCTATACTCCGCCACCTTGGCCAAAGTCTCCGGCTTCCCTATATCAATCATCCTCAGATTGGCTGCAACGCAGCCTTTTATTTCGATTGAAGAAATTGCGTCAAGATAAAAATCTATAACCGAGAAGACACCTTCTTTCTTCTGCCGGCACATCTCTTCGAATATAGCACCGGGCGACATTACATGGATTCCGCTGAAAGCCTTTTCATATAAGACTCCCTCTTGCAACCCCTTCACTATCTCTTTCCTTTCTGATTCAGGACGAAACAGATCTTTTGCCACATTATGCCAACCACGCAGATTCATTGAGTTATCAAAAAGTAGTCGGCGTGATGACTCCCGGTCACTGACCAAAAGCGTGGCAGCCGCCTTCTCATCTTCATGAGTCTTCATCAGTCCCCTTAAATCCGCATTTGACAGGATGTCGACGTTATGGATAAGAAACGGCTCTTCAGTCGCTCCGAGCATACCGGCCGCATGAAGTAGAGCTCCTCCCGTCTCAAGCAACTGTCCGCTCTCGTCGCTGAAGCGTATCTTTACTCCAAAATTATCTTTTGATTTTACAAAATCTCGTATCTGATCACCGAAATGATGAAGGTTGATAACAAAATCATCAAATCCCTGATTCTTCAGGCGTACGATCACTCTCTCCAGAATAGGCACCCCATCAACCGGCACAAGAGCCTTGGGGTGAGAAAGAGTAAAAGGCCGGAGGCGTGTGCCAAGACCGGCGGCGGGAATAAATGCTTTCATGAATTGAAGTATTCTTTTATCTGTTGCTCACGATGATTAAGGACAATCTTGACGTCCGGGAAAGCAGTAGCGAGCCGCTCGGCAAGATGTTGCGCACAATAGACCGAACGATGTTGGCCTCCGGTGCAACCGAACGCGACCTGCAGATTGCGAAAGCCCCGGCGCCTATAGGTCTCTACTGAAGGCGCTACCATCATCCATGCGCCTTCGAGAAATGTCCCCACCTCACCTCTCTCTTCAAGGAAATCAATGACCGGACGGTCGCGACCCGTGAGGCGTTTGTACTCATCATAGCGCCCCGGATTATGCATTCCCCGGCAATCAAACATGAAGCCACCTCCATTTCCCGAAAAGTCGGCTGGATATCCCTTCTTATAAGAGAAACTGAAGACTTCGATGCGAAGATATTCCCCTTCGTGGGAAAGATATTTCGGCCGCATCTTTACCAATCCTTCACAACATTTATTCAATTCCGGATAATCATCCGCCACTCCTTCTTCAAGGAGGACTCCGAGATTGGCCAAAGCATTGGGGATACTCTCGATAAAGTGGGCCTTCTTCTCTATCAATCCCCTGAAACCGTAAGCTCCAAGCACCTGCAGAGTTCTGAAAAATACGAAGAGAGGCAACGATCGCTCAACGGCATCTTTGACATCATGCCCGGCTGCCAGGGAATACTCCTTTATATAATAATCGATCATTTCCTCCCGCATCTTAGAGGGAAGATTGGCTTTAGCCTGCCATAGAAGCGATACAATATCATAGACAACAGGCCCTCTGCGTCCTCCCTGATAGTCGATCAGAGTCACATCGCGCCCGGCAATCATCAAGTTCCTGCTCTGGAAATCCCTGTACATGAATCCCCACAATTCGGAGTCGACATCCATAAGATCTTCCCCTAATCTCTCAAAATCATTCTCCAGAGCATCTTCATTGAATATGAGTCCGGAAGGCTTCAGAAAATCATATTTAAAATAATTTAAGTCCCAAAGTATCTGGCGCAGGGAAAATTCAGGCATCAGGGCTTCCCGGAGATCCTTCTCGACTCCACTGCGCTGAACGATGATCAGCTGATCTATAGCAGCTTTCAGATATTCTCTTACTCCGGTTTCCGCAAGCGACGAATCATCCGAAGCGGCATCGTCAGATACTTTGCGATGCCAATCTGAAATGACATCGAAAAGACTCATAAGGCCCGCATCCGATTGGATATATAGACGGCTGTCGGATTCCGAAGAAACGATAATCTCCGGCACTCTCGCCCCCGCTTCAGCCAGTCGGCGCGACAGATTAAGAAAGGCCTTCGTCTCGCTATGGTCGTCAGAAAAGGTAGCGATATACGACTTATTCCCATCATAGACCCGATAGTAGCGACGGGAGGATCCCGCACCCGGAAGTTTTTCTACCCTTTCCGGCTCTCTTCCTGCGAAATTCTTATATAATTTTATAATTTCTTTAATTTCCATAATCCAAAATTACTAATTTTTTCGCAAAAAATCACTATATTTGCAGAATGAAAGCCAATTCATGATTTAATCAACCCATTTATACTCATGCAGGGCTTCATAATCAGGCTCACTATTATGCCACGTAGGAAATTCAAGAGCGATTCTTCCAATCCTATGAGGCATAAAGAATAAGAAATTTAGACATTCAAATTCTATACACAAATGGCAAACATTGAAAATTACAATTTCGCCGGAAAGAAGGCGATTGTACGTGTAGACTTCAACGTACCCCTGGACGAAAACGGCCATGTGACCGATGACACCCGCATCCGCGGCGCTCTCCCCACCCTTAAGAAAATCCTTGCCGACGGCGGCTCCCTCATCCTGATGAGCCATATGGGCAAACCTAAAGGTAAAGTAAATCCCAAATTCTCTCTGAGCCAGATCCGCGAAGATGTAGCGAAGGCACTCGGCACTGATGTTAAATTCGTCGATGACTGCATGAAGGCCTCTGAAGCGGCTAAAGAACTTAAACCCGGGGAAGTTCTTCTTCTCGAAAATCTCCGTTTCTATCCCGAAGAAGAAGGTAAACCCGTAGGTATCGATAAAAACGATCCCGCTTACGACGATGCCAAGAAAGCGATGAAAGAGAGCCAGAAGGAATTTGCAAAGACTCTCGCAAGCTACGCTGACGTCTACGTAAACGACGCTTTCGGCACAGCTCACCGCAAGCATGCCTCCACAGCCGTGATCGCCGACTACTTCGACCAGCAGGACAAAATGCTCGGTTTCCTTATGGAGAAGGAAGTGAAGGCTGTCGACAACATCCTCAAAGATATCAAGCGTCCTTTCACTGCAATCATGGGCGGCTCCAAAGTATCTACAAAGATCGGCATCATCGAAAACCTCATGGATAAAGTCGACAACCTCATCCTCTGCGGCGGTATGACATATACCTTCGCAAAGGCTCAGGGCGGCAATGTAGGAAACTCGATCTGCGAAGAGGATAAGCTTGATCTCGCCCTCGACATCATGAAGAAAGCAAAAGAGAAAGGAGTCAACCTCGTACTCGGATCCGACTGCATCGCTGCCGACGCTTTCTCCAATGACGCCAATACTCAGGTATGCTCAGTGATGAATGTCCCCGAAGGATGGGAAGGTCTTGACGCCGGCCCCGACAGCATCATCGCATTCCGCGAAGCAATCCTCCCCGCAAAGACAATCCTTTGGAACGGTCCTGCAGGAGTATTCGAATTCGACAATTTCACCAAAGGCTCCAAGGCTATCGCTGACGCTATCGTTGAGGCCACGGATAACGGTGCATTCTCCCTGGTGGGTGGCGGCGACTCCGTAGCTTGCGTCAACAAATTCGGTTGTGCCGATGCTGTAAGCTATGTATCCACCGGCGGCGGCGCGCTTCTTGAAGCTATCGAAGGCAAGACTCTCCCCGGCATCGCAGCCGTCAAAGGAGAATAACTACTGATATCACGCTATAAATCTGAAAAGGATTTGTGATCAAATAATGCAAGGGTGCGATCAGCTGCCGAATTTGGAAGCAGCCGGATTCGCACCCTTTGCTACCCCCATTCCGGCATATCCAAAACTGATGACCAAGAGTAATGAAGAGCTGATAGCGGGACTTGACAGTGGAAAATATATGTTATAAAACATATTTCACAAGCCATCTTTACGACAAATTTCTTATAAATAGTTAAACGACGCGCAAAAGGCAAATTTTTCATGCTCGATTTGCTTGTTTTTATGAAAATAAGTTGTAAATTTGCACTTGATAACCCTACCTCCCCTCCGGGCTGAGTAAAGACATTGAATTTGCGAAGACCGGGGCTCTCCATGAAAGACTCGCCCACACTCTCAAAAGCCGCGGCCGACTGCTGCCGGAGAAAGGCGCGAACAAGGGATTATCCAAAAGACTTGGATCCGGAATTATAGAAAACAATAGATAAAATACTTTTATAACCTAAACAAAATTACAAACACAGTATGGAATCCAAAGATCCCAAAGCAACGGCAGTAAAGCCCGCTGCTCCCGCTACTTCAATGGCGGCTAAAATCAAGAAAGAGGAAAAAATCTCCAACGTGCGTGGTATCCGCAACGCGTTCATCGTGATCATCGCATGTGCTATCGCAGCTGTATGTATCTTCCTCTTCGGTATGGGTTACGGCGGCAACTTCGAAGGCGGCTCCAACGACGGCCATCCCCTGAACCTCGCCGGCACAGTCTACAAAGGCGGTTTCATCGTGCCTATCCTGATGACTCTTCTTCTGACTGTAATCGTACTCTCTATCGAACGTTGGATTGCTATCAGCTCCGCTTCCGGCAAGGGCAACACTACCAAATTCGTTGCTGACATCAAGGCTGATCTCGCAAAGAACAACATCGACGCAGCCATGCAGCGTTGCAAACAGCAGAAAGGTTCTGTGGCTTCCGTAGTCTACAATACTCTGGTAAAGTATAAAGAGATGGACCAGAACACTGTCCTCTCAAAGGAACAGAAGCTCACTACTCTTCGCAACGAGGTAGAAGAAGCTACAGCTCTTGAAATGCCTTCTCTTTCTCAGAACCTCCCGATCATCGCAACTCTCACCACTCTCGGTACACTCGTCGGTCTTCTCGGTACTGTGATGGGTATGATCAAATCATTCCAGGCTCTTGCAACTTCCGGTTCTCCCGACTCTACAGAGCTTTCTACCGGTATCTCCGAGGCACTTGTGAACACTGCATTCGGTATCGCAACAGGTGCATTCGCCGTAATCTCTTATAACTTCTTCACTAACAAGATCGACAACCTCACCTACGCTATCGACGAAATCGGTTTCTCTATCGTAGCTACTTTCGCAGCAACTCACAAGTAATCCGCCTCACCTCTTAAAGAGGACAGACTGATACAAGAGTAGCAGAAATGCGAAATCAGCAATGAGTTTGTTAACCCCAATTTAACATCAATTTTAACAACCGATTTAACAGTTAATAGCTAATATGGGAAGAGTTAAAATAGCAAGAAAGAGCACATTCATCGACATGACCGCGATGAGTGACGTGACCGTTCTTCTGCTGACCTTCTTCATGTTGACTTCGACCTTCCTCTCAAAGGAACCGGCTACAGTGGTAACTCCGGCATCCGTATCTACGGAAAAAGTGCAGGAGACCAACGTACTCCAGGTCCTGGTGAGTCCCAAAGGTCAGGTCTGGCTGACAATGAACAATGATACCTCCGCGCAGTGGTCAAACGCCAACATGCGCAAGGCATTGCTTGAAAATGTCGCTGACCTTTATAATGCTCAGCATAAGAATAAGGTGCAGTTCACCAACGCTCAGAAGGAGACGTTCAGCAAGCTCGGTGCTTTCGGTGTTCCCTTGGCACAGATGGGAGAATTCCTCGATCTGGCCGACCAACCCGAAGGACTCACCAAGATGGATCAGTGGCTTGCCGGTGAGGATCCCAATCCTAAACATGTCACCGGTATTCCCATCTCCAAGGAAAACAATGATGAAAATCTCAATGAATTCCAGATGTGGATCAAAGCTGCCCGTATGGCAGGCAACGACAACCTGACCCAGGCCATGAAAGATGGTATGGGCGTGGCCATCAAAGCCGACCAGAACACGAGCTTTGACGTAATCCACATGGTGATGGATAACCTGCAGACCATCAAACAGAATAAGTTTACATTATTGACCGCTCTAAAGGCAGGAGGAGAATAAGACAATGGCAGAAGTTCAACAATCAGGTGGCGACAGCGGAAAGAAAGGTCACCAGAAAAAAATGCAAATCCGCGTGGACTTTACGCCTATGGTCGACATGAACATGTTGCTTATCACATTCTTCATGCTCTGTACGACCATGATTAAGTCCCAGACTCTGACGATCGCCTTGCCCTCTAACGAGAAGGTGCAGAGTGAAGAGAACATGTCGCAGGCTTCCGCCGACGACGCGATCACTATCATTATCGACGCCAAGAAGAAACCCGGTCCTACTGCCGGCACTCTCGTTATTGACTCTGTCAACGGTAATGTGGTCAATGAAATCTATTATTACGATGGTAAACCCGGCGGAGAAGGCGGAATGTTCGGCCCCGGCGGAACAGTACTCTCGCAGAATAATAACCTCAAGAAATCCGACCTCCTTTCTGATGAGGTGAATTCCGTGGGCGACCATAAGGCACGCGGTATCCGCCAGATCATTCAGGAGCGTAATAAAGCTGTACTCGAGAAAGTCACTGAGCTTAAGAAAAAGCTCAACGATGGTGGCTTCGGTTCGCTCGAGACTAAGGATGATCGCGAAGCTGCAATGGCCAAGTACAATGAGGAAGCTGCAAAAGTACGTAAGGACGAAAACCTTAAGAAGCCGGTCATCATTATCAAGTCTACTCCCGAAGCTTCATATCGTGGCCTCGTCGACATTCTTGATGAGATGCAGATTAACTCGATCTCCAAATATCAGATCGATAATATCACCGACGTAGACCTCGTAATGCTCGATGACTATCGTAAACATAATAAGTAATGTTAGATTTATTAATCCTTAAGCAAATCAAAGAAAATGGCTAAAAATGTAGATCTAACGTCAAAAGAATGGCGCGATATAGTCTTCGCAGACAAGAACCAGGAATTCGGTGCCTACCAGTTGCGTAAAGACAGCGACAAGCGTCACAATCTTGCCGCCCTATACGCCCTCATCGGACTCGTTGTCATCGTACTTCTCATAATCGGATATTCTAAATATTCTGATTATAAAGCCGAGCAGGATCGTCTCGCTATGATTGAAGAGCGCGAAAGAATGCAGGCTCTTGAAGTTGATATGGCAGAAGAAGAGACTCCTGAAGAGGAGGAAGCCCCCGAACAGAAAATGGAAATGGAAATGCCGACGGTACCTGAGGAAGTACTCGCTACCGTGCAGGTTACTCAGATTGCAATCGTCGATGCCGATAAGGTTAAGAATGAAGTCGTCGACATGGATACCCAGAAAGAGGATAACACTGCCCGTGGTGTTGTAACTCAGGAAGGTTCTGATGACGTCGATAAATTCAAAGCCGTGCAGGAACAGGTGGTCGTAAAAGAACCCGAACCCGTCAAGGAGGAGAAGAAACCCGAACCCGAAAAGATCTTCGTGGCTGTCGAGCAGCCCGCTGAATTCCCCGGTGGCCAGGCTGCCATGATGAAGTGGCTCTCCAACAACATCCGCTATCCGGAAGCAGCTCAACAGAATGGCATCTCCGGCCGCGTAGTTGTGAAGTTCATCGTAGAACGTGACGGTTCCGTTTCAAGCCCGTCAATCGTCAAAGGTGTCGACAGAGAACTCGACCAGGAAGCTCTCCGCGTCGTGAAGAGAATGCCGAAGTGGCAGCCCGGTAAGAACAACGGCCAGCCCGTACGCTCTTACTTCAACCTGCCCGTGACATTCCGTCTCCAGAACCAGTAATCGACAATATAAGTAAAGAATAAAGGAGTGGCATAATCCACTCCTTTATTTTTATTATTAAATAAAAGACGGGACAATTAGTTCACCGAAAATTTTTAAAGGTTATAATCCGGAGTTTGATAGAGCAGCAATTGATGTCGTACTGAAAATGCCGAAATGGAGTCCGGGCATACATCTCGGTAAGATCGTCAGATCATACTACACAATCCCTGTGACTATTCGCAGAAGGCATTAATCAGTTTATACCATATCCTTAATATAGATTAAATCCACTTTTCGATTCGCGCAATTGACGCGAACCGATTTTTTATCCACCTATTCATCAAATAAAAAGATCTCTTAAGTCAACCATAATCCGGATAGATTGTTAAAATAATAGAAAAGAGAAATTACATAGATAACCTTTTAATATCACTTTGACTATGGATAACTACTCAAATAATCAACCCAAGGGGATGAGACTCGCATTCGGAATCTTCATGATAATCGTCTACGTAGCTGTCGGCGCTCTATTTATCGCTGACGTCTTCAATATCGACAACTCCGCGATTTCCATGACTGTCGGAATCATACTTTGCGTCTACGGAGTCTGGAGAGGTTATAGACTTTACAGAGGTATGAACTGATTCTTCTCTTCAAATACGAATCTAAGTCTAATAATAATACTTGAGATGAATCTTTAAATGTCTCCCCACTAAGGGCAAAGATACTCATTGATGGTAAGGAAAAAGAATCACAGATGAAAAAGACTACTCTATTCTCCTGCGTCATGGTGGCATTGGTCGGCATGGCGCTTTGTGCCTGTGGAGAAATTAAGAAAGGCGAGTATGCTTCCGGCACCGGCGCTCTCTTTTGCGACGATGGCTTCAAGAATATCCTGGAAGAGGAAATAGCTGCGTTCGAATTTGCATATCCAAACGCCACTATTGTACCGTTTTATACTTCCGAACAAGCGTGTATCGATTCTCTGATGGCAGATAAATGCCAGAGTATTATCATCACTCGCGACCTTACTAAGGAAGAGAAAGCCCATATAAAATCGCAAAATAAGCGCATTGCCCGATCTGAGGTTATTGCAGTGGACGCTGTTGCGATGATTGTCAATAAGGATAATCCGGTTGGGGCACTCTCTATGGATGAGATCAAGAAAATCCTCACCGGCGAGATTACGCATTGGAATCAGCTCGCCGGTAATGATACGACTGCAATCAAGCTCGTGTTTGATGCGGAAGGATCTTCGACAGTGAGCTATATGCGCGAGAAATTCCTGCCTGAAGGAAAGAAAATCACAGATTATATCAAGCCCTATGCCCAGAAAAATAATGCCGCCGTATTCGACGTCGTTAAGAAGGATAAGGACGCTCTGGGAATTATCTCTGTTTCTTGGCTTGGAAATGACCTCTCAGTGGCCCGGCAGGTGCCGATGAATGAACGCATGGAAGATTACGCTAACGAGAATGACTCGATCAATACGTCGCTCACGGAAGAAGTAAACATAATTAAGGTAAGCAATCCCAACGAAAACAACGATTTCTCACCTGTAGCCTATAAACCCTATCAGCTCTATATTAACTCAGGAGAATATCCTCTTTTCAGAAAGGTATGGATGGTCTCTACAGCTTCTACTCAAAAGGAAGCTGCCCTGAAAAGTTTCTATTCATTCCTGACAGGATTCGTCGGACAAAAGATTATAATTAAATCAGGCATAATGCCCTATCATGTCAATAGTCGGGTTGTCGAATTGATTGACAGGTAAGTCTCCCCCATAAAAATTATATAAAACTTCCTCGTGATTGAAATAAACCACGGGGAAGTTACGTTGTCAAAATAGCGAAAAAACGTGGATATCGGTTTTCTGATACTTGAGAGAAAAATACTTGCAAAGATAAATTTTTGGAACTTGCTCAATAATGTCTCTCTAAAATTAATAACCTTCAGGTTATTAACAAAATCATCGAATAACCGTAATGTTTGATCCGAATAATAACAATTCACATATAAAGATACATGAATAAGAAATTCGTTCTCTCTCTTGCGATTGCCGCTATGGCTTTTACAGGAATGGCCCAGACTCACAGCGAAGGCGTGGAATACTACGAGGCAGGACAATATGACAATGCCAAGGAACTCCTCGAACGCAACCTCAACAACGCCGGAACTGACAAGGCTATCAGTTACTACTATCAGGGCCTTATCGCTTTGGAAAATGGCAATAAATCGGAAGCTGCCAAATTCTTCAATCTTGGAGCCCAGGCTAATCCGGATTATGCATATAACTATATAGGTCTGGCCCGGATTGACCTTATGGCCGGAACTCCCAAAGTTGCAGAAGCCAACTTTAAAAAAGCTGAATCTCTCGGCAAGAAGGATGCCGGCGTGCAGATTGCAATCGCTCGCGCATACGATTCTGTCGACCCCTCCCTTTATGAAAAGGAGATCGCAAAGCGTCTGGAAAAAGCCCGCAAGATCAATATGCAGGACCCCGACATCTATATTTTCGAGGGTGACGTAAAGGCCCGCAACCGTGATTACGGCGGCGCAGGCGCATCCTACGAGATGGCTGCCAACTACGATCCCAACGCAACTGCTGCTTACTTTAAGTATGCCAACCTCTTCTCGCAGGTCAATCCGCAATATGGCATCAACATGCTGAAGAAACTTCTCCAACTCAATCCTAACTCTGCTCTGGGTCAGCGTTCGCTCGCTAACGCTTATTATGACCAGAATCAGTTTAAGGAAGCGGCTTCCGAATATGGGAAATATGTGAAAAACCCCAACCACTTTAAGCAGGATGAAGACCGCTACGCATTCCTTCTCTTCTATGGTGGCGACTATCAGGCCGGCTATGATTATGCAACTCAGCTTCTGGCCAAGGATCCGAATAACTTCACTGCTCAGCGTTATCAGTTTATGAACGCTGCCCAGATCAAATCCATGTCCGACAAGCTTCTTCCCATGGCGCAGGCTCTTTACCAGAAACACCTCGCGGACCCGAAGAAGAATACTATGGCTCCTATCGACTATACCTTGATTGCGGATGAATTCTCCAAGAATTCCGCGCTCTCGAAGGAAGAGGCCGTAGACAGCGCTATAAGCGTTATGAATAATGGTATAGAGGCATATCCGACCAACGCATCTTTCTATAAGACTCTGTCGATGCTATATGTAGATAAGAATGATATGGCGGGAGCTTGCAACGCCTATGATTCTTATCTTAAGAATACCAAGGATCCCGGGTACAACGATATGATCCAGGCCGGAGTATTCGCGCTTTACGCAGGCGTTCAGAACAAAGCGGATGCCGCCTTAAGCTCTAAATTCTATCAGCAGGCTTCAGACTATATCGACAAAGCCGCCGAGCTCTATCCTTCAATGTATCGCCCGGATATGCTGAAGGGAGACATCGCACTCAATAAGGGTGATCAGGCAGCTCAAATTGACTACTACGTAAAGGCGATCGACAAACTGGAAGCAATGGACGGCGATAAATCAAGATATCAAAGCCATGCTAAATCTCTTTACGGCACCGTCGCAAAGAATCTCGTCAGCAAAGGCAACAAAGCCTCTGCAAAGGATTACGTAAGCCGTTATCTCAAGCTTTATCCGCAGGACGCAGACTTCACTACTCTGCTCAATAGCCTTTAATCTTTAAAATAAAATATTACGGAGACGCCGAAAAAACCTGCTGAGGCTTTCGGCGTCTCTGTTTTTTTATAGATAACGGGATTTTCACCTTCTTAAGGGAATATTTGCAAATAAAATCTTCTTAATATTTGCATATTCCGACTAACGTGATTACTTTTGCGGATAAATAACGCTGTCGGGGTTGAACTTAATGTCTAACGGCTGAAAGACTACCCTCAGCACCAACATTAAATCTAACATCATAACACAAATGCAGAGAGATAATCAGATTTTTGACATCATCGACCGCGAGCATCTACGCCAACGCCGCGGAATCGAACTTATAGCAAGTGAGAACTTCGTCATCGACGAAGTAATGCGCGCAATGGGCTCTTGCCTCACCAACAAGTATGCCGAAGGATATCCGGCAAAACGTTACTATGGCGGTTGCCAGGTAGTCGATGAAGCAGAGAATCTCGCAATCGAACGCGCAAAGAAACTTTTCGGAGCCGAATGGGCCAATGTGCAGCCCCATAGCGGCGCTCAGGCCAACATGGCGGTCTTCATGGCCTGCCTGCAACCCGGCGATACTTTCATGGGAATGGACCTTTCTCACGGCGGTCACCTTTCTCACGGAAGCCCCGTCAACTTCTCCGGACTTATGTTCAATCCCATTTCATATACAGTTGATGCCGAGACAGGGCGCGTCAACTATGAGGAAATGGAAGAGAAGGCCCGCAAGGAACGCCCGAAATTGATCATAGCAGGCGCTTCGGCATATAGCCGCGAATGGGACTACGCCCGTATCCGCAAACTCGCTGACGAGATCGGCGCAATCTTTATGGTCGACATGGCTCATCCCGCAGGCCTTATCGCTGCCGGATTACTCGAAAATCCCGTTAAGCACGCCCATATCGTTACCACAACCACCCATAAGACTCTGCGCGGTCCCCGCGGAGGCCTGATTCTTATGGGTAAGGACTTCGATAATCCCTGGGGTAAAAAAACTCCCAAGGGAGAAATCAAGAAGATGTCAGCTCTGCTCGACTCAGCTGTATTCCCCGGAGTACAGGGCGGTCCGCTTGAGCACGTAATCGCTGCAAAGGCAGTAGCGTTCGGAGAATGTCTGCAACCCGAATGGAAAGAATACGCTATCCAGGTCAAGAAGAATGCAGCTGCACTCGCCGACGCTCTCATGAAGCGCGGATATAAGATTATATCTGACGGCACCGACAATCACTCCATGCTTGTCGATCTGCGTCCGAAATTCCCCGAAATGTCAGGTAAGAAGGCAGAGCGGGTACTCGTTGAAGCCGACATCACTGCCAATAAGAATATGGTGCCCTACGACAGCCGCAGTCCCTTCCTTACTTCAGGTCTACGTTTCGGGACAGCAGCCATCACTACCCGCGGCGCTAAGGAAGAGATGATGGAAAAGATCGCCGATCTTATAGATAAAGTCCTCTCCAATGCCGACAATGAGGAAGTAATCAAGGAGGTGCGTCAGGAAGTCAACGAAATGATGAATGAATATCCCATGTTTGCATGGTAAAATCATTTGGCTGATCAGAGAGATAATTAAATAAGATAACGACAGGGGCCGGGGAGAAATCCCCGGCTCTATTCTTTTGAGACTATATAATGGAAAATAAAGAAGCGATTTTCTTATCAGGAATTGGAACAGATATCGGGAAATCATACGCTACCGCATGGTATGCCATACATTTGCAAAAGCAAGGTAGGCATGTTATAACCCAGAAGTTTATCCAGACAGGGTGCCGGGATGAAAGTATCGACATCAAAATTCATCGCCAACTGATGAAGATGCCCATGCAGACCGTCGACCGTCTCCACGTGACCGCCCCCATCATACTCTCCTACCCCGCATCACCTCATCTGGCAGCTATTCTTGACAAGACGGAGATAGATCTCAGCAAAGCCGCCGAAGCCACCGAGGCGCTGCTTAATCAGTATGATACAGTCATCATCGAAGGGGCCGGCGGATTGATGGTTCCCGTAAGTGAAGATTACATGACTGTTGACTATATCGCCGAGCAAGGCTTACCCCTCGTCTTCGTCACTCATGGGGGGCTCGGATCCATTTCCGACACTCTGCTGGCGCTTGAGGCTATAAAACGGCGTGACATACCTCTTAAAGCAGTAATCTATAATCCATATTTTGACAAAGATCCCATCATAGCTGGCGATGCACGCGAATTTATGCGTCGCAAGGTATTGCAATCTTTCCCTGATGCGGAATACCTCGTTATGGACAACGTTTTTTAAAGTGTTTTTAAAGTGTTTCTTTGAAACTTTGCCAAATTTTTAGTAACTTTGTAGATTGAAGGCCCGCGGCACTTCTCTTCTCGACAACGCTCTCCTCCCTCCCTATGCCGATAATCAGGCCTTCTCAATCTGACTCCAAGCCTTGCCCAAGGCTAAAAATACCACTGCATGAATCAACAGGAAGAAACTCAATCCCTATCCCTCTCCATATCCAAAGCCGAACTCGCCAAACTCCCGGCCGCAGAATATTATGGAGACATTCACGTAGTGGATACTCCGGAAGATGTAGACAGCGCTGTAGCGATTCTCAGAGAATCCGATATCATAGGATTTGACACTGAGACTCGCCCGAGTTTCAAAAAAGGACAGACTCATCAGGTCTGCCTGCTTCAATTGTCGACCCGTCATGAATGTTTTCTCTTTCGACTCAATATGATAGGTCTGCCTCAATCGGTCAAGTCGCTCCTTGAAGACGAATCCAAACTTAAAATCGGCGTATCTCTCCATGATGATTTCCATAATCTTCATAAGATTTATACTCTGAATCCCGGCGGATTCATTGATCTTCAACCTTACGTAAAACAATATGGTATCATCGACAATAGTCTCTCCCGCATCTTCGGAATTCTATTCGGCCATCGTATCTCCAAAGGTCAACGCCTGACTAATTGGGAAGCACCCAAACTGACTCCCGGTCAGCAGGCCTACGCCGCCCTTGACGCTTTGGCATGCATTCATATTTTTGAGTATCTCGAGTCCGGCTCTTTCCATCCGGAAGAATCCTCCTACATTCTTCCTCCGGCAGAAGAGAAGGCAAACGATGACAGACCGACGGAGGATCATGAGGGATTCAATTGATTAAGACATGCAAATAAACCGTTATAAATACATCTGGCTCCCCGCATTGTTATTAATTTATGGTGCGGTAATCGGGATTCTCTACGGAAGAGATTTCATCGCCGACGGAAGAATCTGGCAATTCGTGGCCACCATGGCGGCTGATCTGGCTGTCTGCATCGCTCTGTTTTTTGCTCTGAGAAAAAGACAGCGACTCGCCGATGCCCGCCAATAATCACTTGCTACAGTAATATTATGGAATCACAAAACGAAATAAAAGAATACGATATTATCGAGAAAGCGATCGAGATGCTCAAGACTGTCTTTGACCCTGAGATCCCGGTCAATGTATATGATCTCGGCCTGATCTATAAAATAGATTATACTCCGGAAGACGGCATCCTGCACGTAGATATGACTCTGACGGCTCCGGGATGTCCTGCCGCGGACTTTATAATGGAGGACGTCAGACAGAAATTACTCTCCGTTGAAGGTCCGAAAGCCGTAGATCTGCGTCTTGTCTTCGAGCCGGAATGGAATCAGGACATGATGAGCGAGGAAGCGAAACTCGAACTCGGTTTTCTTTAAACTACCGGCTTACATAGCCTGATTCGATACAATCCGAATGAAAAAGGCCTATTTCCTAAGCGACACTCATCTCGGCGCTTCATATTTCCCGGATTCACGAGATCGGGAACGTCGGGTCGTGGCCTTTCTCGACTCCATTAAGGAGGATGCTTCAGAAATCTATCTGCTCGGCGATATCCTGGATTACTGGTATGAATACCGCTATGTTGTACCCCGCGGATTCATACGCTTCTTCGGCAAACTCGCCGAGCTCTCTGACTCCGGCATAAAAATAACCTGGATAATTGGCAATCACGACATCTGGATCTTTGACTATATCCCCTCTGAATTAGGAGTGACCGTAATCGACGGAACTTACGCGACAGAAGTACTCGGCACAAAAATGCTCATGGCCCACGGCGACGGAGTCTGGCAGCATAACCGGAGATTCCGCACATTAAGATCGCTATTCCGCAATCGGATATGCCAATTCCTCTTTGCCGGTATCCATCCGCGATGGACCGTAGCTTTCGCCAACGCCTGGAGCCGCCATAGCCGCATGTCAGACATGCAACGCACGGAGCAGGATTTGCAGCACCGGACCAAAATTGACCGGAATCTGACCGAACTTCTGAAATTCTGCAAATCTTACGCAGCTGAAAATCCCGAATACAGATACTTTCTTTTCGGCCACCTTCACATAATCGCCGATGAAAAGGTGACGCCGAATTCCCGTATGATAATACTCGGCGACTGGATCAGTAATTTTTCTTATGCAGAGTTCGATGGAACTGACATGAGAATAAAGAAATTCACGGTTGACAGTGCAAAATGACACGAAACTGTGTCAAATGTGCATATATTATATGTTGTGCAACACATTTTGCAATTTTCCTCCTTAAAAATTTGGAAGGTATGAACTAAAAGTAGTACCTTTGCATCGAACCTATAACAATCTTTTTTACCTTAAGATTTTTTACCTGTAGAAACTTATCAAAAAGGGTACGACCGCGGAGGTTATTACCCTTTTTTCTTTTTTATTCCCATCATAATTTTGAAATGATGGGAATATTCGTTAAATTTGTAGCGATTTAACCACTATAACTGTGCTTAGCATGAATACAATCAAAAAAATTCTCATCGCTCTCTGCGTGATTCTCGCTTCAGCAGGCATCGCTCAAGCAAAACCCATAGCATTCGGCGTCAAAGCCGGACTTAACGTCAACAGCATCAAATTCAACAAGGATATCAAGGATCTCGTAAGCAGCGATAATTCCTGCGGTTGGACTGCAGGCGTAATGGCTGACTTCACGGTGCCCATCATCGGCATAGGTTGCGATGTCAGCCTCATGTACTCACGAATGAATAATTCTTCAAACGTCGAATATAACCGCCCCATCATTCCCGGAGATGTTGTCTCCGGCTCTACGGTTGTGGCCAATTACGACAACGACAACCTCTACGGTAAGAACTTCCTTGAAATCCCCATCAACCTTAAATACAAACTGACTCTCCCCGTAATCAGCAATTATCTTAAGCCCTACGTCTTCACCGGTCCTAACTTCGCATTCCGCCTTGATAAGAGCGTCTCCAACTCTCTGCAGAATATCAAGTCGCGCACATGCCAGGTAGCATGGAATGTCGGTCTCGGCATCGAACTTGTCAATCACGTCCAGATCGGAGCAAGCTACGCCTTCGGCATCAATAACGTTGTTGAGAAAATCACCAATGAAATCAACGTTGCTGATATCAAAGCGAAAAATAACTACTGGACCGTCTCAGCCGCTTATCTTTTCTAAGACTGAAGTCATAAATAAGATGTTCATTTGACTTAGATGAAAAAATTCCTGACTCTGATCCTCCTTGCCGTCTGCACTTTCACGGCTTCCGCAGAGTTCCGCTGGGGCCCGACGGCCGGATGGAACATATCCAATTACTACTGGAAGCAGCCCCTGCTTAAATCCTCGCAACGCAACGGCTTCCAAGCCGGATTATTGGGCGAACTGATGATTCCCGGCATCGGATTCGGGATCGATATGGGAGCGCGGTATGCATATCACGACGCGACCGTCAATCTCGGAGATTATCCCGTCTGGAGCAGCGACGGCTATGAAAACGGCAGTTTCAAACTCCATCGTCTCGAAGTGCCTTTGCATCTCAGATTCAAATGGACCCGCATGGATGGACTCGAACATTACGTCGCTCCCTTCGCATTCGTCGGCCCGGTATTTGCTTTCAATCTTTCTCAGACTAAATGCCCGGCCATCGAGCATCCGGCAGGAAGCGTAGGATTGGAATTCGGCTTAGGAGGCGAATTCCTCGAGCATATTCAGCTCTCAGCCTCCTATATCTGGGGCACATGCTACGATATCCGGACAGTCAAACTTGACAACAATTCCGCCAGATCATCTTCATGGACCATTAATGCGGCCTATCTATTCTGAATAGTACGGAAATAATTAATCCTTAACCATCTTCCGAATGTTTGCCGAAGTTATTCTTCCGCTCCCGTTATACTCGACATTCACATACAGCATCCCCGCCGAAATGAGCGGGGATGTTGTCGTTGGGTCAAGAGTATTGGTTCAGTTCGGCACCCGGAAGTTCTATACCGGAATCGTTGCCTGTGTCCATCCCAATCGGCCGGAAGGATATGACGTCAAGCCGATTTCCGGCCTCTTGGATCCAAAGCCTATAGTGCGCCGATCGCAACTAAGACTTTGGGATTGGATCGCGGAGTATTATCTTTGTTCGCCAGGAGAGGTCTTCAAAGCGGCGGTCCCTACAGGACTGAAACCGGAATCCACAACCCGTATCTCCCTGAATCCTGACGCCGATCTGTCGGAAGCGGAAGGTATGATTACAGAGAAGGAAGCTGAAATTATTCAGCTTGTATCTGCTGAAAAGAAGCTGACCATAGGAGAAATTGAGAAATCGACAGGCATCCGCAACGTGACTTCGATCATAAAGCGACTTATTGAAAAGAATATTCTTGAGGTTTCTGAAAAGATTATAGAGCGATATAAGCCGAAGTATGAGAAAATGATCAGGCTGAAGGCTTCACCTGACGATCATGAAGCCCTCCATTCCATGATGGGGATGCTTTCACGCTCCAAGCAGCAGGAGAAGGCCCTCATTGCATACCTCGACCTCTCGCAATGGCTATCGCGTAGAGAAGGCGCGCTTGAGGTCACCCGACAGAGTCTTATTGATAAGGCCGGAGTCTCCCCTGCTGTAATTAAGAATCTTGAGAACAAAGGGATTCTTGAGGTATATAAAAAGATTATCAACCCTTTCAACACATCTTCCGTATTGCCTTCCGTGCTACCGGAGCTTTCCGCGGCCCAACTGAAGGCTTATCAGAATATCATATCCCAATTCAACGATCACAATACGGTATTACTCCACGGAGTGACGGGAAGCGGAAAAACCGAAATATATTCACATCTCATCCGCACGGTGATGGACAGCGGAAAGAGCGTCCTTATGCTCGTCCCCGAGATATCCCTCACAACTCAACTGACCGACAGGCTTCGGCGCAATTTCGGGGATCGTCTGCTCGTCTATCACTCCAAATTCTCGGATAATGAGAGAGTGGAAGTCTGGAAGCAAGTGATGACTTCGACGGAGCCGTTAATGGTATTGGGGGCCAGGTCTGCCGTATTTTTACCTTTTCATAATCTCGGACTTGTGATTGTCGATGAGGAGCACGAGTCATCCTACAAGCAATTTGATCCGGCACCACGCTATAATGCCCGCGACACATCGATTGTGCTTGCATCGATGCATGGGGCAAAAACTCTGCTTGGCTCGGCCACTCCTGCCGTCGAGACGTATTATAAGGCGCTTCACGGAAAATATGGACTCGTCACTTTGACCGAGAGATACGAAGATGCCCGGCTTCCGGAAGTTGAGATTGTCGATATGCGCGACCAACGAAAACGCAAACTCAATTATGGTATTTTTTCGCAACCGCTGAAACTTGCAACTGATGATGCGCTTAAGGCAGGACGCCAGGCCCTGATGTTTCAAAACCGGAGGGGATTCGCTCCTTATGTCGTATGCCGCAACTGTGGCTGGACTCCAAGATGCGTTAATTGCGATGTATCACTCGTCTATCACAAATATTCCGATCAGTTGCGCTGCCACTATTGTGGATATTCGATTCCGCGACCTGCACTTTGCCCGGCCTGCGAAGAAAATTCAGTAGAAGTCTACGGCTACGGGACAGAACGCATCGCAGAAGAGACCCATACTTCTTTCCCGGAGGCAAGAGTAGCCCGAATGGATCTCGACACAACCCGAAATAAGGATGCCTATCAGGAGATAATTGAGGATTTTTCGCGCCATGAAACTGACATTCTTGTAGGAACACAGATGCTTTCGAAGGGTCTTGATTTCGAGAAAGTGACGGTTGTAGGAGTGTTGAATGCCGACTCACTGCTCAATTTCCCGGATTTCCGTGCCAATGAGCGTGCCTTCAATATGCTTGAGCAGGTAGCCGGACGGGCAGGAAGGAGAAAAGATAAAGGGAAAGTCTTGATCCAGACTACCGATCCGGACAGTTCGGTCCTGGCGTATGTAAAAGCGCATGACTATTCCGGATTCTACAGTCAGGAGATTGCAGCACGCGAACGCCTGCATTATCCCCCATTCAGCAAGATAATCAACATCTATATAAAAAATAAAGACGCCCGCGCCGCCGAGGAAGCCGCCAACCTATTGACCTCAGCTCTACGGAGCGTCTTCGGCCCTCGGGTGCTGGGCCCGGAAAAACCGTTCGTAAGCAGGGTTGCGACGTATTATCTGCAGACCATAATGCTGAAAGTCGAGGCGACGGCTTCGATGAAAAAGGTGAAGCATATACTGCGGACTCTTTACGAGAGCCTTGCCCGCGACCCGAGAATAAAATCGTCGGATCTGTATTATGACGTGGATCCTGCTTAATCATCCCGCTGAAATCCGGCGCGCAGTCTTATCCCATCATCTTCCTTGAAATAAACTTTATGAATCTTTCCGAAAAATACGACCACAATAATATTTCCAACCGGGACTTTGACCGCTCTCATCTCTGGCATCCGTACACTTCGACCTTCGACCCGCTTCCTTGCTACGAAGTCGAGAGCGCAGAAGGCGCAATCATACGCCTTGCCGACGGAAGAGAGCTCATTGACGGCATGTCGTCATGGTGGAGCGTCATCCACGGCTATTCCCATCCAGTGCTTACGGAAGCTGCCAAGCGACAGATTGACCGAATGTCGCACGTGATGTTCGGAGGATTCACTCATGAGCCGGCTATTGAACTCGGTCGACTCCTGCTCAGCATCCTGCCTGAAGGTATGAAGCATATTTTCTATGCCGACTCCGGCTCGGTCGCTACAGAAGTCGCTATGAAGATGGCGGTGCAAGCACAGAACAATCCGCACCGTACAGATTTCGCCACCATCCGCTGCGGATATCACGGCGATACCTGGAATGCCATGTCGGTCTGCGATCCTGTGACCGGTATGCACGGCGCCTTCGGGGATGCCCTGCCACGCCGCATTTTCGCTCCTTCTCCCCAATGTAAATTTGGAGATGAATGGGATCCCGAGGATTTCAGTCCGATGCGAAGACTCTTGGAAGAAAATGCCTCTACTCTGGCTGCCGTCATCCTCGAGCCAATTGTACAAGGCGCCGGAGGAATGAGATTTTATCATCCTCAATATCTCCGTGAGCTCCGCAAAGAATGTGACCGCCTCGGCATTATTCTGATCTTTGATGAGATAGCTACAGGATTTGGTCGCACCGGAGAACTGTTTGCCTGCCTGCATGCAGGCGTCACCCCCGACATAATGCTTCTGGGAAAAGCCATCACGGGAGGATTCATGACTTTCGCTGCAGTCGCCACAACAGCCGATATTGCTCGCCGTATATCGGAATCCGATGCTAAATGCATGATGCACGGACCGACATTTATGGGGAATCCACTCGCATGCGCAGTTGCGGTCGCTTCTACCAATCTTCTGCTCAACTCCGATTGGAAGAAAAGGGTTAAGGAAATCGAAGCCATCATGAAAGAGCGTCTTGCTCCGGCAAAAGACTTCCCGAATGTTAAGGAGGTCAGAGTTCTGGGAGCCATCGGAGTCCTTGAACTTCACGAAGGAGTCAATCTGCGAGAATTTCAAAAGCGATGCGTAGATATGGGAGTATGGATCCGGCCCTTCGGTAGGTTGGCGTATATCTATCCCCCCTTTATGGCGATCTCGGACGATCAATTAATTACTCTCTGCGAAGCACTTCTCCATCTTGTCGATCCTGCAAATAAAACTTTGGAATAATGGCTGCTAAAAAATCATCCGTCACCAAAAGTAAAAGTGCTTCTGCGAAATCGTCTACCGGAAGGAAACGAAAACAGATCAAGCGACCCGCAGC
>JAIDYR010000060.1 GCA_029057985.1 Muribaculaceae bacterium
GCATATTCAGCCGTATTGAGATCAAGATGCAATACGGGATGCGGGTCCCAGTCATCGGTCAGGGAGTCGAGGGCAAGACCCTGGAATAGATCGCGTTTCCCTTGATAATAAGCCTCGAGAGTAGATAGAAGCAGACTTTTCCCGAAACGGCGCGGACGCGACAGAAAGTAATATTTACCTTCCTGAGAGAGCCGATAGATAAGAGCTGTTTTATCTACATATAGATAGCCGCCGGTACGAATTTCGCTGAAGCTTTGCACTCCTACGGGATATTTAGTGGGATAAGTCTGTTTCATAAAGAGTGAGAAGTAAGTAAAATTTAGGGGTGTTCTATGAGGATATCGTCGGTCAGTCTTCGGGTTTTGGTATCGAAGTTGGCCCCGATCAGGAATATCTCCTTTCCGCTTACGGCCTCGCGTTCCCAGTAGCGTTTTTCGCGGATCTGCTCCATCGCCTTTCGGGCTGAAGAATCGATCTTGAATTCGAAGATATAGACGTATAGCGGAGTCTCCACCTGCAGGTCGATCCTTCCGTTCGACGTCCGGTCTTCCATGCGTGTAAAATACCCCATAAGCGTGAACAGCAGGTAGAGGGCATTCTGGAAATGATCCTCGGGAGTGCCCTTATCCCCATACGGCACGTCGGCTATCAGGCTCTTCATCCTCTGCATGAATCCCTCGGGATTACCCGAATCGACTTCAATCAGGAAGTCTGTCACGGAGAAACCTCGACCTTGATTTATCTCGGGAATATATGAATTCATCAGGAAATTCAGAAAACCCTCTTTCACCTCCTCATTGGGATAATCAAGCACATAGGAGTTATATTCCGGCTTGTATTCCTTGATAGTCAGATAACCGGACTGATAGAATACCGGCACGGGATTCCTATCAAGCAGGCCGGCGGATTTCAGATATGATTGGTCAATGGTAGTCGGCGCGATATTCCTGAAAAGATAATTACCTTTTTCGATTAATTTGACCAGATAAGATGGAGTTCCGGAATTAAACCAATAACTGCCCATTTCATTGGCTGCGAATACATTGACGAGGCTGAAAGGATTGTAGATATCCGGCGACTTTGCAGAGAAGTGGTATCCGTCGTAACGGCGGCGTAGCTGCCTGCGGGTCTCTTCTACCGGCATTTCCAGTTCTTCGGCCAGTTCCTCTATCCCGGCACAGAAATATTGATCTACCTCCTCCGAAGTGATGCCGCAGATTGCCGAGAATTTCCTATCGAAAGAGATATCACGGAGATTATTGAGGTCTGAGAAGATGGATACTTTCGAGAACCGTGCCACTCCTGTCAGG
>JAIDYR010000061.1 GCA_029057985.1 Muribaculaceae bacterium
AAATAATTTTAAGTAATAAGTAATAGGTAATAAGTAATAAGCAAAAAGTAATAAGTAATAAAATGACCTGCAACTCAAAAGTTGCAGGTCATTTTATTATGCTCTAATTATTTTATTTTGCAGGAGCAGAGGAATTCGATGAGCCTTCCGGTGCTGTCGCTTGAGTAGCTGTCGAAGCAGAGGTCGGAGAGGATGATGTTTGACTGTCAATGTCAATGTCTACATCGCCGTGTTGCTTAGGATAATCCGAGGCAGGAGATTGCGGAATTCCTCCGTTCTGCAAAAACGGATAGGGCAGACCATAGAAGAGAGCGGGATTGGCTCCGGCTTCCAGTACTCCATTCAGTATTTCATCACGTCCGGATGCATTTTCATTAGTGTAGAGGTGGAAGTGACTCATCATTATAGCGATATGCTCAAAGATTGAGGATTGTATGGCTTCGTAAGCCAACCATTTTGAGGTTGTCGTGAAGCAATAAATCTGCAAAGGTATTCCCATTGATGTCTGGGCAAGGGTAGAAATGAAGCAGTCATCGGCCGGATCATGGCTGATATGGGCATTGGCATCAAGGAAGAGTTTGAGGTAAGCACGGAAGACTCCGAGATTTGTCTCGATAGATCCATCGACGAGGCCTTCACTGTTGAAGACATTCTCTATTTTCCCTGCTTTGCGTTGCTCGATCTTCTTATTGATCCAGTCTGTAAGCAATGGAATCTTTGCATAGGCCGCGAGCATATCGTCATCGGCGGGAATGATGGAGTCGGCATCAATCATGTAGTTACGGCAGATACGACGCGTCTGAGATGCCTGCATGGGGCGATAATTGGTAAAGGATCCAGAAACAAGACTATAAGGAGGAAGCGTAGTTACGGTCTTATCAAAATTCTGAACCTTCACAGAAGTCAGGGTAACTTCTATTACATTGCCGTTGGCATCCGTGCCGGGGACTTTGATCCAGTCTCCGACATGCAGCGAGTCATTCTCTGAAAGCTGCACCCCTGCCACAACTCCCAATATGCTGTCTTTAAAGACTAACATCAGGACTGCCGCAAAAGCTCCCAGTCCGGCAAGCAAGCTGCCAGGAGATTTATTGACAAGAATGGCCACCACGATAATAACACCTAAAATCCACACAATGCCTTTAATCAGCTGCACAAGACCCCGCAGCGGGAGTTTTTTCTTATTCTCACGCGCATCGACATGCGACCATACGACCACTACGATAGTGTTAATGGCTACCGCAACTACATAAATTATGTAGATCCAAGTCAGACGCGAGAGCCAGGATGAAAGCGTAGCTTTCCCGACCATAGTAAATTGAAGGAATATCAGAAATACTATCGGAGGCACAATCCGACACGTCTTCGAAAAGAAATTATTCTCGCGCAGGCGTTCGTAGATATCGTATTTGACAAATTTAGAGAGGTGGTCAACTGCACTTAAAATAATCCATTTCACAACCTGCCCTACAGCGATTGCAATCAAAAATACAAGAATGGCATACACTGCAGTAAAAAGTGCAGTGTGTTTTTCCAATCCGAAAAGGCTAAGAAACCAATGGTCGATATCCATGATGATTTTAGCAATTGTCCAATAACTCTGCTCAGTAGTCTCAGACAATTCCATATGTGGAATGGCTTTTTCATCCGCTGTCAAATCATGCGGAATTGATAAAAGTAGATTGCAGAGATTCATGTCGATAATAATTATAGTGGTAACAATCTGAAGTGAGTGATATATGGGTATTACAATTTTCCCGTCTTTATTGTTCGCAATAAAAATACAGCGCCGTCGAATAATGACGATGGCGCTGTATGGATGTGACAACTATTTTATCAGTATAAGAACTTTTTATTTTATTGTTCTTATCCGGAGTATTATCTGATGATTTCTTTTGTAGTACGATTTCCACGAACGACGATGTAGATACCCTTCTCGGGATTTTCTACTTTTTGTCCCTGAAGGTTATAATATACCGGTTCTGCATCCTCTGTTTCCACCATATCTATTTCAGTGGTTGAGGCTTTAAGTTGGATTTCCATCTTTGACAGATCTGCGGTTATTGAATATTTACCCGGGAGGATTTTCCATGCATAACAGCTTCCGGCATCGGCGTTGCCTATAAATTTACGTATCTGATCATTTTTGGTGACGGTTATTTCCTTATCATTTAAGGTTGCTCCGTAGCGATCCCCTTGATTGGCAGCGGTCCATGCTCCATCTTTGGGATCAAGCTGCGTCAGGAAGCTGAAATAAGAATAGCCATCAGAAGAGTCTGAGAATGTTACGTCTTTCCATACATATACACCATCATTTTTGGATGATTGAGCAACGCCATGTGCGGAGGCCCAGTTATATCCGTTGAGATTGCCGATAAGATATAAGTTGGCGGGATATGTAGGCGTAACTATCGGATCGTCAGGGCGAGTGACGCCGATCTTGGTCCATACGCAATACTCCTTTCCTGAAGCCTTGATATCACTGTTGGAATATCCGGAAGGACTTGACATGTCCGAACCGATCTTTACGACAAGTTTGCCTTTAGTGCCTGTCACTTCCGCCATGTAGCAGTTAGATGCGGATTTCAATACTTTTACAGGACTCTGGTTATGGATTCCACAGGCATTACGGACGGCTATCAATTGCTGAATCTCAGCTTTGTTCTGCACGTAATGTTGCCAGAAGACACAGGGAGTGCCCGGCGAACAGAGTATAAATGCATTGGCAGCAACTACATTACCATTGAATTTTGAACCATCGCGATAAGTGTCATGGTTATCGATAAATGTCACTGCATACTGCTGATACCAGTGATGTATCAGTCCGGCAGGTTGGTCAGTGGTGCCGTTTTCTTTCCATACGAGCTTCCTCAAGTCTCCTGAATGGAACGCTTCATTGATTGCATATTTGCAGGGGAAGTCAAAGGCAGCGCTTTGTTTTCCGGTCGATTCAATCCAGGCTGCCACGGCATCATATTGTCCGTCCCAATATTCGCCAACCGAATATTTAGGTTTGGAATACTCATTGTATATTTTATTGGCCCATCCTGCGTAACCTTTCACCATGTCATATCGGAAACCTGCATAACCGAGATCCTCGAGAAGGAATTTACAATAGTTTTTGCAGTTATTCTGAACTTCAACGCTCTTATGGTCGAGGTCGCGGGAGCCATCGAAGTTGTCTCCCGTGTCGTAATCGCCGGTGGGAGTGGCTTGGCCCGTAGCCCATGCCACTTCATCATTTCGGCAGATATGTTCCGGACCAAGTTTATAGGTGACTCCATTCCATGTTTCGGCCGGGAAATTAGTCCAGTTGCTAACGCCGCTACGATGATTGATGACGACATCTTCGATGATATCCGTGCCTTTAGCCTTAAAGGTAGATATCATGGTGCGCAACTGAGTCTCTGTTCCGAAAGAAGAATTATGGTTTGTAAACCAATAGACAGGGTCATAGCCCATACCGGGATTGCTTGCAGCTTTACCGGAGTTAGGCACCCAGATCACTTTGAAATTCTTGGAAAGCTCATCGCTCATTGCGGTGAGAGTAGTCCATTTGGTATTGTTAGTGCCTTGATAAGAATCCCAATAGAATCCCTGAAGCATTACGCCTTCGAAGCGTTCAGGCCATGCGTAATTGGCGGCCTGCAACTGATTGGCGGCCATAAAGATGAGGGCCGTCGCCAGCGAATATTTGAGTAAATTCATGATGTAAGAATTAGATTTTGCTTAAGTCATACCATAAGATGATCATTCACATTATCATCTCAACGACAAAGTTACAAATAAAATCTTACAACACCAATAATTATCCTTATAAAAAAAGGCTTCCGACGGATGTCGAAAGCCTATTCGAGGTTCCAACCAGATTCGAACTGGTGTGAACGGTTTTGCAGACCGGTACCTAACCACTCGGACATGGAACCTTGTTGTAGTGGCGCTTGAGAGGGTTATAAATCCGAAGAGGATTTTTATCTCCCTCTTTTGCGATGCAAAGGTAGTAATTTATTTTTAATTGGCCAAATTTTGGTTTGATTTTTTTTTTAATTTTTTATAAAAATAGAATGTCCGTCGTTATCAATTGCTGATCTCGACGGACATTCATAAAGGTTTAATTCAATTTTTTACATTGGGGTGAATCTGATGATCTATCTGACAATTATTTTTTTGCCATTTGATATGTAGAGTCCGGAAGGAAGATTGTGCAGGTCATTTTTTGTAGCGTTTCTCAGAATGAGTCTTCCATCAATTGAATATAGATCAAACGGGTTGTCGATATCGTCCTCGATAGATTCTAATCCGAGAGGTGCCGTTGTCGCACTCAGTCGGATTTCGCCTGCGGTATTGAGTCCCAGAGGCGGCACTTCGAGAGTGTAGGTCTTGGGGTCAACCGTGGCATTGAGAATCCATATGCGGTCAACAATCATTAGGATCTCTACATTTTTACCTTCCGGAGCGGAGAATGTGAGATTGAGCGGGGTAGCAAAATTCATGCGATAGGGGGAGTAAGGCCGGGATGTCGAGGGATCTATCTGCATGCCTGAAGTTATCTCAACTCCATCCAGAGTTAGATTCCAATATGGAGTCCGCATCCCTCTCCATCCCGTCTGAGAATGCCATTCCTGGACGATATCCTGGTTGACGTTGAGCCAGATCCTATTGAGCGGAGCTGCAAAAATCTCGTTGTTGAATGGAATTATCTGCTTTGAATCCGAGAAGAAATTTGTCAGAGCGGTATTTCGATAGAAAGTGCCTGCATCGAGGCGGTTGATGGAAGCCGGAAGGGTTACTTCGGGTGTCGAGGCAAATGTGAATGCATTATTACGGAGAGCTGTCACTTTCAATCCGTCAATAGTCTCCGGAATTACTATATTACCTATATAGGGATTATCTTCGGGGGCAACGATGACGGCCTCTTTTCGACTCGCAGAGGTTTCTACATAGGCAATTCCATCCGCTACTCTAACTTCAGAGTTTACTATCATCGGAGCGGGATCTGAAAGGTTGTTGCCTGCGGTATCTTTTACACGCCAATAGTATGAGCCGGGAGCTACCTCAAGGTCAGTAGGCCGGACATTTATACGTCCTGTATAATTCCCGGGGACTGTCACTGAATAGCTTACCGGGAGAGTTTTGATCGGTTGCAGAGTATTGCAATCAAGGATCTCGAAAGTGAATTCGATCGGTTTGCCTGCAAACGATGAATTGGAGACAGTGAAATTTAGAGGAGAATTCTTACCTGCCGTGAAGAAATTCGGAGACAGGGCAGTGACGGATATCGTATTATCGAGTTCGGGTATATTGGTTTCCTTAAGAGTGAGCTTGTAATTTTCAAAATACATATTACCATTCAAATCCATGACCGACAGATTGTAAGTGCCGGCCGGCAACTTATCGTTGAAAGTCACTTCAATGTTGGAAGAAGACCCGGCGGGGACTATATATGTCGCCATTTCGGATGATACTCCTCCGAACTCATCGTAGGCATCCATCAGTGTAAATCCGAGTTGACCGCTGAAATCGCCCAGACCAACATTTACTACCGGTATATGTAAAGCTACGGGAAGATCTCCGTAGAGAACTTCCACAGTCTCCGGAGTTCCGAATATCAGTCGATGAGTATTCGACTTGTCAGGTCCTGAATTGGTGAATACCGGTGTTCCTTTTGTCATCTCAAGATCTACATATTCCTGTTTCCCGATGGGTATGGGAAGTGAGATCCAATCGTTATTTGCATTGGGAACCCTATATACGGGATAGACCTTATATTTGCCATCGCCGAGAGAAGGGAGACTCCCCGTTGTCACATTGATAAAACCATACAGAGGCTGGAGTTCAGTTGCCGACCCACACTCCTTATAAAAGACGTTGTCAGCGTTATCATACGCTACAATCTTGAGCCCCATCTGAACCTCGACAGGGTAATCAAAAGGATTATATATGAGGTTTCCGACATCCCCCTCGCGGACTTCGAACGTCAGTCCTGATTTATGATAGAATCCTCCCGAGGCAAGAAGTCCTTTCTGACTCGGCATGGTGGATTCAGAGCCGGGTTTAATGCCTATGATTATGGTCTGGTCAGAGGTATAACCATCTTCATACGATCCTATTCCGCCGCTGGCCGGATTCAGCGATGTAAGCAGAAAATATCCGTCTTCATATCCGCCCCATCCCCAGTTGAAATGGAAATACTCATTATTTGAATATCCGTCGCAGACGAAGGCATGGCCGCCTTCAGAGGATGCCCCGGAATAGTAGACGGGCCGACCTTCGGCTATTTCCTGATATACGATATTATTCCATTTTGATTGAGGAATATAGTCCTTGAAGAGCATCGTCAACGAAGGATCATATTTGAAATACCTTGTCAGTGCAGTTGGCACCTTGTAATTGTATGCTCCGCTTGCCCATGCCGAGTAGTTCATGTCGACGGCCGCTCCACACTGGCGCATCAGAGTTGCGACGGCAGTGGCCTGAGCGCCGGTATAGCTTCCCGGCTTGTAGTCATCAATCATCTGGCGCCAATTGTAGGTTGTACCGGTGAAAGTGATTCCGGCATTTTCTCCAACCGGATTTACCGGCCATTTATGATAATTCATAATCTGAGCATAGGCTGTCGCGACGCATCCGGTCACGGCCTGGCCGTATTGATCAGTAGGGCAGAGGAGATTGTAGGGTGTATCTTGATTCCATTTTGTTGTGACAAGCGGAGCAATCGGAGCGCGCGACACGCGATTATGCTGAGTCTTGATCCCATATCCATCAGGGAGGACCGGAAGATAATGCTTCATTTCGGCGGCATAACCGTCGAGCCAGGCCTTCATGTTTGAAGGAATCCTGGATTCATCGAATTGGCCGGAATCAGAATATCCGAGTACCGTAGGGAATTTGTCGTCGGCTGACACTATTACAAATCCGTCGGCATCATTGAATACGTAGAAAAGAGGGGCGCCACTATCATCTTTCGTATATGCAAGGCTTAATGAGGCAGCCGATGCAGGAGCGCGGCGGACGGAGGAAGAATTGCTATTCAGAAATTCCGCGGCCAGATCAGCCGCCTGACTTTTATCGACAGGAGCAGCGGGAGCTGATAATCCGGTCATAGTCAGAAGTCCGATGATTGACAGAGTTCTTCCAACGCCCGACAGATATGGGAGATATTTCATCATTTGGTTGGGTTTTATTGGCAAGTTTAAGATTAATCGGATAAGAGCCCGTTTACTAAGAACTGTTAAAATTTCATTTTGATCGAATATCAACGATAAAACGCCCATATTTTGGCCA
>JAIDYR010000062.1 GCA_029057985.1 Muribaculaceae bacterium
TTCGACGCTGTGCAAATTTTTTTTGCTCGATTGTCAATTTTTATGCCGGTTTGCCGCGTATCTCGTTGTATATTACGTGAATAAAATTTTGTAAAATTATGTTAAGAAATGTAAATAGAATGACGCAGAATTATGCTATATAACATAGTCACCGCTTCAAGAGTCGATATTTTCCGGATTTTAAGGATTGAAGAGACATTATAGGAAGCCCTAACAGTTACTATGAAACCCCCGAATAGTTAACACTTATGAAATCGAACCAAATCGAACCATAAAAGTCATTGCGTCAGCTTGTCTCGGACTTATATTTGCAGAAATTTTGTGGGCCCGACTAACTTTTCAGTCGCCAATCTTCTTAAACTGAGCTTCTTAGAATAATAAAAAAGGTGACGTTGAAATAGTCAGCTTACAAATCTACTTTACTCAATAAATATAAATTAAAAAAAATGAAGAACTACAAGACAATGATCAAAGTCTTCCTAAGGGGTATGATGGGGTTATTCCTACTGTTTTTAGCAGCTCCGCTTTTGTGTTCATGCGATGAACTGTTTAAAAAGGACGAACCTACTGACGAGTTTGCCTATCTAATGACTGATGGAGTGTCAACTAATGTCACAGAGGGACAAATAATCAAGGTAATGGATGGAAGTGAAGTGCTTTTCGAAATGGAATATCCACACTCATCAAAAATCGAATTCAGGATTCGTCCTGAATATACTGAAAAGAGGAACGCCCCGAAGATAATGTATGTAGGAATGTTTAATAAACTTGAAGACATACTACTTCCGGCGAATCCTCAATGGGGAGATACTGCCGATATAATTGCTCATGGGGGCATAGTGGCTAAAGTAACGCCGGGAGGAGCAGAAGAACCGATGTATCTGCGCATATTTATATCAAGTGCGGACTATACTGAAGGAAAAGTAAAAGTGCAATGTAGTAAAATCAAGGTTGAAAAGCCAAACTTCGGAGCTCTGTTTGAGGCGCAGATAAAATATAACGAAAGTATAATTATAGTAGATCCGGGTAATAATTCTCCTATGAGCAGCAAGCTGAATCTATTTGTGCTCAAGAATGC
This sequence comes from Muribaculaceae bacterium, assembly GCA_029057985.1. Classification (GTDB taxonomy): domain Bacteria; phylum Bacteroidota; class Bacteroidia; order Bacteroidales; family Muribaculaceae; genus Lepagella. The sequence goes on from JAIDYR010000062.1 coordinate 1,079, forward strand.
ATTTCCGGAACTGAGACTCAGTTCTAACTTCAGTGGACAAAAGGAAGCGCCCAAGATTACCTATTGCGGGCAATTCGATAACATTGAAGATATAGTACCTTCAGGAGAATGGACTACAGAAGTTCCAATCGAGAAAAATGGAGGTTACTATGCACAATTAGAAACCGAGGCTGCCGGCAAGAAAACAGTGCGTATGCTTATTACGGATATTTCCGAGAATGGAGATATTAAATTGGAGTATCAGATTATGACTGAGAAATAATTTTTACCGAATTTGCGAATAACAATGATTCGACAAAAATACCGAATCATTGTTATTCGCAAAATCTCGTTTAATTTTTTTGGGACTTACTTACAATATGAATAAATTCCGTCTTTCATTTGCTACATTACTGATATTGATTGCTGCTCTTTATGGACTACCTGCAAGAGCAATCACGGCTATTGACAAAATCTATTATGAATTTGACGATGGCAACCGGACAGCACGCGTCGTTCGCACTACGTATCTTGCCAACGACAATATAGGAAGAATAATTCTGCCACCGACAGTGAAGAATCTCCTGACCACATATACCGTAACCGAGATTTCAGCAAACGCTTTTTACGGATTATATGGTTTAACCGAGATAATTCTTCCCGAGACTATGAAAAAAATCGGCGAGAAGGCTTTTATAAATTGTTCGGGGCTTACATCTGTAACGTTTCCGTCGTCTGTAATTGAAATAGGATCAAACGCTTTCTCGGGATGCAACTTAGGCAGTGTGACTTGTGAAGCTACAATTCCGCCGCTTGCAGGTGGAAGTGTGAATCCATTCTCTGAAGAAACACTACGTTATGCTACATTGAACGTACCTCGCGAATCGCTGGATGCCTACAAGCAGGCCACAGGTTGGAATCGATTCAACATAGTAAGATATATCGGTCAAGTGGATCCCACTTCGATCGCTATCCCGGCTGAGCTTGAAATGAATGTGGAAAGCACTTATACCCTGCAGGCTTCACTTTCTCCTTCCAATACAACCGAAACAGATATTGATTGGAAGTCATCCAACTCCGGAATTGTAAGTGTTAATAGCAGCGGCACACTCTCAGCCAACAATACGGGGACTGCTAAAATCACCGCCACTACTACCAATGGCCTTACCGCCACATGTAATGTTACGGTTGTGCGCCCGGTTAACTCCCTGTCGATTGCTGAAACAGGGGATTTACACGTAGGTGATGCCAGAAAACTCAACATCACAATTGATCCATCGAATGCCACTGATAAGACAATCGAATTTAATTCATCGAATCCATCGGTAGTTTCTGTATCTCAAGATGGTGTGGTCAGTGCCAAGGCTTTAGGTTCGGTAGTAATTACAGCTCGGGCAAAGTCGGGAGTTTCCGCTTCGGTGAATATTAATGTTGTTCCCACTCCCGTTACTTCAATCTCTCTTCCCGCAAGCACTATTATAAATGTTGGAGAATCCTCAACTCTCGATGCCGTGATCTACCCATCGAATGCGACTTATAAAACGCTAACCTGGCACAGCTCTGACACTTCGGTTGCAAGAGTGGATGCTTTCGGCAAAGTGACAGGGGTGGCAATAGGAGTAGCTGATATCACAGCTAAGGCCCACAATGAGGTAAGCGCGACAGTGAGGGTGTCAGTAGTGCCGATAGAGGTTACCTCGATCGAACTATCTGCTTCCGACCTTAACCTTGCGGTAGGGAAATCTGCTTCATTGTCAGCAAAAGTACTACCTCAAAATGCAACTGACAAAACCGTCGTTTGGTCTACGTCTGATGAAAATGTGGCAATAGTGAATGAAGCCGGCAGAGTAACTGCTACCGGAGTAGGGAGTGCAGTTATCACAGCACGGACATCAAATGGCATTTCTGCCATCTGCAACGTGACAGTCGATATTCCGGTCACTTCTCTAATCATCGACTACGCGGCTATGGGACTGAGTGACAACACTGCCCAACTGAAAGCTACCGAGCAAATTATGATTAAAGTTATCATCAATCCTGAGGATGCTACCGATAAAACTTTGACATTCATGTCAACAGATCCGACCAAAGCTTCCGTTTCTTCAGATGGAGTTGTAACGGCAAACTCTGTGGGAACTGCGCTCATAACCGTGACGGCTACTTCAGGAGTAAAGACTGTATTTAATATTAAGGTAATTCCCACACCGGCAGAATCCATAACTCTTAATGTAGAGGAAGAGGATCTTGAAGTTGGAGAAGAATTAAACATCGTTGCAATGATTGCACCAGTCACTACAACAGACAAAACCATAATTTGGACCTCTTCAAATCCGAATGTTGCAAGTGTAAGTAACTCAGGAGTAGTGAAAGCTCTTTCACTTGGCGAAACCAATATTACAGCAACTGCATCCAACGGAGTTCAGACTTCAGCTAAAATCACGGTTATTCCTACTCTTGCTTCTTCACTTACAGTTTCTCCGTCTTCTCTGACTCTCAATGTGGGCGACCAAACCTCTTTGCTCGCAAAAGTGCTTCCCGAAAATACGACAGACAAATCAGTCACATGGATGAGTTCGGATGAAAGTGTAGTCACTGTTGATGCGCAAGGTAATGTTAAAGCTCTGGCGGAAGGGTTCGGAATAATTACCGCCATGACCACTGACGGCACTTATCTGACGGCTTCTTGCGATATTATCGTTAATGATCCGGCAGGCATTGAGGAGATATCAGCAGATCAGATAGATGGAGAATTGTTTACTCTTTCCGGGTTTGCGATTACTCGTAAAGATAATCTTCACCCGGGTATTTACATTTACCGCCGTGGAGGTACAGTCACGAAAATCCGAATAAAATAGCTAACGAATAAAGGAAAACAAGCATTAAAATGAGGGTGTTGCTGATTCGCCGAGTTTTGCAACACCCTCTTCAAAAATTAGTTTTTATTATACATGCGCTAGAGAAAAATGAATTATTAATCTCTAATAATTTTACAAAATAAAAATGGAAGATAACGATACTAAAACTGAGCAAATAGAACCAAAAGGAGCGGAAACAAATGAATCTCAAACATTAAAAAACAGTAGTACTTCGAATTCAAAGAAGAAGGACGATGATGACTTTTCTTGGGGTGGTTGCCTTTTCGTGTTGGTATTGATAATAGCAGCGCTTTGGGCTTTGATTCATTTCAATCCTTCGGAAGAGAAACATACGGAGGCAATTGCCGAGGTTTATTCTGAAGCGTTATTAGATGGCTTCGTCCCTTCGGGAGGCTCCTTGAATGCTCTTAACAGAATAAAATACCATTCACTTGGTATTTGCTCATGGACCACAACTAAATATATGGGTCATGTCCAGCTTACATCAGTCGGCGCATTAGGGTATGTATATCCATTAGTGCATTTCAGTTACTAATATTGGATGTTCGGGAACATATAGATCCACTCCGACAAAAAATGTTGAGGCCGTCTAACAGCCTCATGTAGTTTTGACTTGTGAGAGCCAGGATTTTTCGCTAACTTTGCTCTATGAATCAAGAAAATCAAAACGTTGAGCATAAGCGCATATGGAAAGACGAATACCTGAAATGGGTATCCGGCTTCGCTAA
>JAIDYR010000063.1 GCA_029057985.1 Muribaculaceae bacterium
AAATATTACTTCCTATCACGTCCTCGCCGTTTCGGGAAAAGTCTGCTTCTATCTACTCTCGAGGCTTATTATCAAGGGAAACGCCATCTATTTAAGGGCCTTGCCCTTGATGCCCTTACTGATGACTGGGAGCCGCATCCTGTCCTCCATCTCGATCTCAACAATCGGCAATATAACGATGAATATTCACTGCTTAAGGAGTTGAACGCTAATCTTGAACGATGGGAAGAACTCTATGGCGACGAAAAACAAGACCGGGATCCGGAAGAACGCTTTGCCTATGTTATCAGGCAGGCCTACGAAATGACAGGCAAGAAGGTAGTCATTTTAATCGATGAATACGACAAACCGCTGCTCAATACAATCGACAACCCCTCACTCGCCGACATCTACCGCTCGCAACTCAAAGCTTTCTACGGAAACCTCAAGACGATGGACCCTTATATCGAACTTGCCGTCCTGACAGGAGTGGCACGGTTCTCGAAAGTATCCATCTTCTCCGATCTCAATAATCTCCGTGATATCTCCTTTGAGAATGGTTATGCCGCAATCTGCGGCATAACCTCGGAGGAGGTTGATCAATACTTCGAAGAAGGGATTAAGCGTCTTGCAGAGAGGCTAAAACTTACCATTGAAGAGACACGCGATGAATTACGCCGCCGTTATGACGGATATCATTTCGCGGAGGAATCTCCTGATATATATAATCCTTTCAGTCTCGTCAATGTGTTCGCAGCCAATGAAATGGGCAGTTATTGGTTTAATTCCGGGACTCCTTCATATCTGGTGAAGTTAATCGAAAATGGAAATTATCTCTTCCGCAATATAGCGCCGGCTACAATACCTCAAGTTTATCTGAAATCCGCCGGCTTGCTCGACAGAAATCCGGTGCCGGTATTTTATCAATCCGGTTATCTGACTATCAAGGAGTATAGACCCGAATATGGATCTTATCTGCTTGATTATCCCAATGAGGAGGTGAAAGAGGGTTTTCTGAATTTCCTGATGAATTCATATATTCCCGAGATAAATCAAGGTAGAGGTTTCTCCGTGACAGATTTCCTGATTGAAGTCAATTCGGGTAATCCCGAGGGATTCATGCAGAGGATGAAGAGTCTGATAGCCGATGTGCCGTATGGGGATAAGGGCACTCCCGAGGATCATTTCCAGAATGCCCTCTATCTGCTGTTCACGCTTATGGGGTATTTTACACGCATGGAAGACCGGACGTCGAACGGAAGGATCGACCTGCAGGTGGAGACTCCGCTATACGTCTATATCTTCGAATTCAAGATCGATTCTTCAGCCCGAAAGGCGATGGAGCAGATCCGCGAAAAACGCTACTGGGAACGCGAGGCCGTAAGCGGAAAGGAGATATTCCTGATCGGGGCCAACTTCGATACCAAAACCCGAAGACTGACCGACGATATCCTCATAGAACACCCCTAAATTTTACTTACTTCTCACTCTTTATGAAACAGACTTATCCCACTAAATATCCCGTAGGAGTGCAAAGCTTCAGCGAAATTCGTACCGGCGGCTATCTATATGTAGATAAAACCCCTTTTATCTATCAACTCTCTCAGGAAGGTAAATATTACTTCCTATCACGTCCTCGCCGTTTCGGGAAAAGTCTGCTTCTATCTACTCTCGAGGCTTATTATCAAGGAAAACGCGATCTATTCCAGGGCCTTGCCCTCGACTCCCTGACCGATGACTGGGACCCGCATCCCGTATTGCATCTTGATCTCAATACGGCTGAATATGCTTCTCCTGACGATCTTGAATCGCTTCTAAGTTTCAATCTGATAAGATGGGAAAAGGAGTATAATATTGAATCAGATAAGATTGAAGATAAGTTCTCCCCGAGTATGCGATTCGGCAATGTCATCAAGACAGCCTGCGAAATGACAGGCAAGAAGGTGGTCATTCTAATCGATGAATACGACAAACCGCTGCTCAATACAATCGACAACCCCTCACTCGCCGACATCTACCGCTCGCAACTCAAAGCTTTCTACGGAAACCTCAAGACGATGGACCCTTATATCGAACTTGCCGTCCTGACAGGAGTGGCACGGTTCTCGAAAGTATCCATCTTCTCAGACCTCAATAATCTCCGTGATATCTCTTTCGATAAGAAATTTTCGGCAATCTGCGGTATCACCTCCGAGGAGGTAGATGAATATTTCGGTACCGGGATAGAGGAACTGGCCGAAGAACTGGAAATGACAGTAGAAGAGACCCGCAGGCAGCTACGCCGCCGTTATGACGGATACCACTTCTCTGCAAAGTCGCCGGATATCTACAATCCTTTCAGCCTCGTCAATGTATTCGCTTCCAATGAAATGGGCAGTTATTGGTTTAATTCCGGAACTCCATCTTATCTGGTCAGATTAATCGAAAAGGGTAATTATCTTTTCAGGAATATCGCGCCGACTACCATTGACCAATCATATCTGAAATCCGCCGGCCTGCTTGACAGGAATCCCGTGCCGGTTTTCTATCAGTCCGGATATCTGACTATCAAGGAATACAGACCGGAATATAACTCCTATGTGCTTGATTATCCCAATGAGGAGGTGAAAGAGGGTTTTCTGAATTTCCTGATGAATTCATATATTCCGGAGATAAATCAAGGTCGAGGATTCTCCGTGACAGACTTCCTTATTGAAGTCAATTCGGGTAATCCGGAGGGGTTCATGCAGAGGATGAAGAGTCTGATAGCCGACGTGCCATATGGGGATAAGGGCACTCCCGAGGATCATTTTCAGAATGCCCTCTACCTGCTGTTCACGCTTATGGGGTATTTTACACGCATGGAGGACCGGACGTCGAACGGAAGGATCGACCTGCAGGTGGAGACTCCGCTATACGTCTATATCTTCGAATTCAAGATCGACTCTTCAGCCCGAAAGGCGATGGAGCAGATCCGCGAAAAACGCTACTGGGAACGCGAGGCCGTAAGCGGAAAGGAGATATTCCTGATCGGGGCCAACTTCGATACCAAGACCCGAAGGCTTACCGACGATATCCTCATAGAACACCCTTAACTGATTTATTCGAACAATTCTTCATCCTCCGATGTTATATAATCAGAAAGATGAAAAATTCATGATGTTAGGTTAGTTTGAAAAAGTATTATGGAAAACACAAGAATGTGGCCTGCTGAGAAGCGGGCCACATTCTTGTTATAATATCGACATATAAAAAATAGCTCGAAGAAGTTCTATTCAAGAGCAAAGTCCGTAATAAATCACTTTATTTAAGTTTCGCTTGCGAAACTTAAATAAAGTGAGTATATTCGCAATATGAAACAGACTTATCCCACTAAATATCCCGTAGGAGTGCAAAGCTTCAGCGAAATTCGTACCGGCGGCTATCTAT
>JAIDYR010000064.1 GCA_029057985.1 Muribaculaceae bacterium
ATATAGGGGGTATGGATAGGAAATTTATGTATCGGAGCAAGATGAATAAGTTCTTTGAGATACTCTCCCATTTTCTCGCCCCGCCAGCATTGGACAGCTCCTTGAAAAACTGACAGAGACTTGTCAGGGATAACAAGATCCTCACTGATCCCGAGTACTTTCCCGAAACCTTCACATTCCTCGCATGCACCATAAGGATTATTGAAATTAAACATGAGGTCGGAAGGCTCGCGGAAATTCAGTCCGTCAGCGGAGAAACTATCGGAAAAATGCAGTTCATGAATCCCATCGGAACTCCAGATCTTCACCAGGCAATTATTGCGCCCCTCAAACATTGCGGTCTCAAGAGAGTCCGTAAGGCGCGAGACTTCATCCTTATCGTCCGACACGCTTAGTCGGTCGATAAGCAGATGAAGCCCTTTCTCCTGCGACCGGACTTTATCTGAAGATATATATTCCTCAATATCGATAAAGTCGCCGTCAATCTCCAGGCGCGAGAATCCAATCTTCATGTATATCTCGAGCTGCTGCTTGAGATCGCGACCTTCGGGAACGTTTACATCTACAAGTACTGCCAGCCGAGTGCCGGCAGGATAAGAATTGATCTCCCTTACCATCTCCTCTATATGATGCTTCTTGACTTCGCGGCCACTGATCGGGGAATATGTCTTTCCGACACGCGCGAACAGCATGCGGAGATAGTCATATATTTCAGTTGAGGTGCCGACCGTAGAGCGAGGATTGCGGGTGACTACCTTCTGCTCAATTGCAATTGCAGGAGGAAGCCCCTTGATATAGTCACATTCCGGTTTCGACATTCGTCCGAGAAACTGACGGGCATAACTTGAAAGACTTTCTACATAACGGCGCTGTCCCTCGGCATATAAAGTGTCGAAGGCAAGACTCGATTTGCCACTCCCGGACACTCCGGTGACAACGGTAAATTCATTCAAAGGGACCTTGACGTCTACATTCTTAAGATTATTGACCCTCGCTCCTTTGACCTCTATATATTTGGCCGACTTGACAGCCGGCGCCGAATTATCTGACTTTATATTCTTTTTTGCCATAGATAAGTAAAACGCAAACGTTAGACCGGATTTCGCCAATCAATGCAAAAAGTTGCAAAAAGTTGCAAAAAATTATCAAATCAAAGCAAGCGCGGTCTGATACTTCGACATGTTGGATGCCTTCTTGATGGCTTTCCAAGCTTTACGTCCGATTTCCTCTTCTGAATATTCCCAGAAGGGCTGGATCTTTGACAGCACCTGATGGTCACCTCCTATAAGATTATCGCGATAATATGAGAATAGACGGCGATGAAAAGCCATCATTTCCTTCCGTCGCCGCTCTTCGCTCCATTCCTCACCCGACAATATTTCGGCAAATATTGAAGGCCGAGCCAATGCCCCGCGTCCAATCATGATGCCCGCCAGATCAGGATACTTCTCGATAATTTCCTTCGCCTCGGAGGGGGTCTTGATTTCTCCGTTATATACAATAGGATTGCTGCTCATACGATAGATTTCTGAAAAGGCCTCGGGATGCAGATTGCCTGAGTATTGATCCTTCGCGGTGCGGGGATGCACGGAGATATGGTTAAGTTTCAAGTTGTTGAGAGTCTCAATAAGGGGCTTATACTCTTCTTCCGCAAATCCAAGCCTCATTTTGACGGAAAAGTCTATCTCAGGATTGGACTCCACTACCTCCTTGACTGCCCTGCGGCACTCTTCATTTGCTATCGTTGCGGCCCCTCTTCCACGCGATGTCTGCAATGGGAAAGGACACCCCATATTGATATCAATTCTTCCGAACCCTTCGGACTTAAGCAATTCCACCAACCCATGCAATTCCTCTCCATTCTTGAATATCACCTGCGGCACTACCTCATTAGCTGCATTAAGCTCTGAAGTAGCATCCTTAAAATCTTTCTTTCTCAATTCTCCTTTTTCAAGACGGATGAAAGGAGTCGTGTAGACGATGGGACGATCAGATTCAGCCGTATGCCCGTAGTGAGCAGCATGGAAGTGTCGGTAGGCTGCATCAGTGTGGCCTTGGACCGGAGCAAAATAATATTTCATTTTGTTATGGATCAAATTTTTCTTAAACTACAAAATTACTCATTTTTCCTCTTATTTCCACTTTTTTTATCAATCGATATAGAAAATTTTTGTAATTTTGCAGGAAATTTAGAAATCTATGGCTAATCTCGACCCTATGGCTAATCTCGACCCTATGGCTAACACAGAAGACACTCTCTCCAAAGACACTACGGAATCTCATCCCCTCCGTCCTTTTCTTCCCCAAGGAGCGAAACTGCTCATGTGTGGCACATTCCCTCCCCAACGTCATCGCTGGAGCATGAATTTCTATTATCCGAATTTCATCAACGATATGTGGAGAATTTTCGGTCTGATTCTGGAGGGCGACAAGGATTATTTCGTAGATGCTCCGGCCAAGACTTTCAAAGTCAATCTTCTTAAAGAGACTTTGACCAATCTTGGGGTAGCTTTGAGTGATACAGGTCGCGAAATTGTGCGCACTGCCGGAAATGCAGCCGATAAATTTCTTGATATCCGCAAGCAGATCGACCTTCCTGCCATGCTGACGGAACTGCCTGATTGCATCGCAGTAGCTACAACAGGAGAAAAAGCTGCTTCCGTAATCGCCGAAATGACAGGCACTGAAATACCCAAAATGGGGGAGTACCGCGAATGTGAATTGCTTGACTCGGCAGGCAATCTACGAAAATTCCACCATTGGCGCATGCCCTCTTCCTCGCGGGCTTATCCGATGAAGGTCGAGGATAAAGCAGCCATTTATGGCAAAATGATATCCGAAGTGTTTGGAATAATTACAAAACTTCCAGGCAGAAACGACAATTCCGCCTGCTAAATTACTTATCACTTATTACTTATTACTTAAGAGATGACTTTACTGGCCCTTTTTGACGCCGCCCAGTTCTTCGGATGGTTTGTCGACAATGCCAATTATTGGTTTGTATTCATCTTCATGGTGATTGAAAGTTCTTTTATCCCTTTCCCATCCGAAGTGATAGTCCCTCCGGCAGCCTATTTAGCTTGCTCCAACGCCGGAGCAGGATCGGATATGAATGTGATAGGAGTTACTCTGATCGCTACCTTGGGCGCCCTCGTCGGCGCATTCATAAATTATTATCTGGCTCTTTGGATCGGCCGACCCGTAGTCTATAAATTCGCTGACTCCAGACTCGGACATGCCTGCCTGATAGATCGCGCGAAGGTAGACAAAGCTGAGGCTTATTTCGACAAGCATGGTGCTGTTTCAACTTTCGTAGGACGATTGATTCCCGCAATCCGCCAACTCATCTCCATCCCGGCAGGAATATCAAGAATGAATGTAGTGAAATTCGCCATATTCACTTCCTTGGGGGCTTTGGTATGGAATTCGATTCTGGCAGCCTTGGGCTATTGGCTCGCGCAGACCGTAGAGCCCGCTCAGCTTTTCGATAAAGTGGAGGAATATAACCGCTACCTCACATGGGCCGGCTACGCCCTCGCCCTCCTGTGCCTTGCCTATATCCTCTGGAATGCCTTTAAGCCCCGTAAAAATTAACCAAGGTAGTCCCTTGCCCCTCAGAGCGGGGCTATAAACGTAATCGAATCAACAAATTTTATAACTCTAATAACCTCTACGTTACAACATGAAAGTTTCGCCCTCTCTGCTATCTGCAAATTTTGCCAATCTTCTTCCGGACCTGGAAATGATAAATAATTCCGAGTGTGATTATCTTCATCTTGACGTAATGGATGGAGTCTTTGTCCCTAATATCAGTTTCGGATTTCCGGTGATGAAAGCTGTGAGCAAAGTATGCACCAAACCTCTCGATGTGCATCTGATGATAGTCGAGCCTCAGAACTGGATATCCCAGGTCGCCGACCTGGGAGCTGAATACATGGTATTTCATCAGGAGGCCTGCACTCATATCCACCGCACCGTGCAGGCGATTCACGCTGCCGGCATGAAAGCCGGAATATCTCTTTGTCCGGCGACTCCTATCAATACATTGGAAGATATAATTGAGGATCTTGATCAGGTGCTTTTGATGTCGGTGAATCCGGGCTTTGGCGGCCAACCGTTTATTCCTCATGCAGTCAAGAAAGTGAACCAACTGCGCCGACTGATCGACGAATCCGGATCAAAGGCTTTGATTAATGTCGACGGAGGAGTAAATGCAGAGACGGGAGCACTTCTTGCAGCCGCAGGAGCTGATATTCTGGTAGCCGGGAGCTATGTCTTCGGAGCCGAGGATCCCGAAGCAGCGATTCATAGCCTCAAAGTGCTATGATCGCCAACATATTCTTCAGCCCACAACGACTTCCTAAATCAACGCGCGAGGTTCTTTCGGTCTTACACGACGAAAGAGCCTCGCGTCGAATAGGGCTATCAGACTTTACAAGACGCGTACTGCTCGCAACTCTTGAGATACCGGAAGGGGAGACCATCTCCTACGGCGACCTTGCCAAAAAGATCGGAGCGCCCGGGGCAGCCAGGGCAATAGGCAATGCACTCCACTCAAATCCCTTGATAATCACTGTCCCCTGCCATAGAGTAGTCCCCGCCGATTATCCCCGCCAGGTAGGCGGCTACCGCTACGGCTCACCCCTAAAGCGCCGGCTTCTCCTCCTCGAAAAAGACATATCTATGAGCTGATCCATGTCGTAATAGCATCAATGTCGACATCAAATCAGCGAATACATCTTAGGGACGCGATGAATCGCGTCCGCAGAGCCCTTGGTTTACGCCAATTCCCTCTTATAGACCGAATAGGGATTTGATGATATCATCAGGTAATCCCATTTCTTTAGCTTGCTTCGCTTTTTCAATTAGTGTAGAAAGTCTGCCTTCTTCTCTGCCTTCTTCTCTTTGCATACGACCGAAATAAGCCATCCCCTCCATATCATCTTGCATTTTTCGGCGCGATTGGCTGTAGCTAACTACATCTTCGTTGGCCATCGATGACAGATCGGCCGCTTCGAAGAGCTCATCATAAGTCGGATAATTGTTGGGTTTGTCTTTCATATTCTCCATGTTTTTAATTAAAAATAACCATTCTTCAATTGGGTTTAAACACTCTTCCAAACTATTTTTAGTCATCTCTTTTAAATCCAGAAAGATAAGTTTTAACTTATTGCTGAATAGTTCGTGGCGGTCTTCATCCATCAGTGAGACTCTACGACATAATGCAGGAGTCTGATCAATCATGTTGAATCCCATCAAAAAAATTCCATAGACAGGAGCCACTTCATAGGCGTTTCCGGATCTTAACTGCCGTAAAAGCAGATGTGAAGAATAAAGAAGTGCCCTATCGCTAAAGGTAGGTTGAAAAGCTCGTTGCATCTCCACTACGATATGCCTTCCGTCGTGAGTAAGACAATAAATGTCATAAACCATCCTCTTCCCATCTTCTTGAAATGGAAGGGCTTCCTTGTCACGAAAAATGACATCAATTATTTTATCTTCGTTCGGAATTACTGCATTAAGAAATTTGATAAGGATTGACTTATTCTCTTCCGACCCAAATATCTTTTTGAATGCATAATCCGACATGAGGTGCATATAACGTTTCATTCCTTGCATACCTTTATCTGATTATTTTACAAATATAAGCAATCATTTCCGGATTTACAAATACCCTCGTGATAAGAGTCGAATTTATTTTTTGATAGATCCTCAATCATGAAATCCAATGTAAAAAATTACAAATATTTTTGAGATAATTATGAGACCCCGTTTTATAAAAAAAGCAAAAGTCCGGGCGGCGTATTTTAGAGGTCATTTCGCAAGTTGAAGAAGGAGCGA
>JAIDYR010000065.1 GCA_029057985.1 Muribaculaceae bacterium
TATTGGCTCTACACCGAGCCAACGGATATGCGCAAGAGTTTTCATACACTCTCAGGAGTTGTACGCGACCGGATGGGCCGCAATCCCCTTGACGGAGATGTGTATATCTTCATCAACCGCAACCGCAACCGTATGAAACTGCTTCATTGGGAACCGTATGCTTACGTTTTCTTCCGAAAAATTAATAATTTTGCAGTTGCTAGTTGAGAGTAGGCTTTGATATTTTGCAATTTTATGGTGGAATATTTGGTGGTTTGGAGAGAATTGTTTAATTTTATTGCGAATTATGGGGGAGTCTATGGGAGGATGTTTTTTGAGGAAAATATTGGCGGTGGCTCAGTTAATTGAGGCCGTGAAATTGTGGTGAAATTTCCTCCTTGCGAGGACCAATCCCCACATACTTCATGACGGCGGGGGCGTAGGTTCGATCCCCGCCGTTTTTATTTTTTTTACACCCTTATATATTTCCCATGATGACATCTGATTCTATATCTTCTGGCTCTGTAGCCGGCCTCGGGCCTTCTTCTGTCGAGTCTCTGATTCGTGTAGCCTTGCGTTACAACGGCCTTTTTCTGAATGTCGAGAAAGATGAAATAGATATGCGGTCGCCGGTTTCTGTGGAGGTCAAGGCGTTCGTAAGCCGATTGAATGAGATTGGATTCAGTATTTCTGAAGAACTGCTTCATGCTCTCAACGGGTTGACGTGTGAGATGCTTGCTTCGATCACACAGGTCATTGAGAATATCATGGGTGTAAATCTGAATTGGGCGCCGCTCATCAAAGGTTGGGATGTGCCGACAGGTGATTCCCGCTATGCCGTATTAGGCGTGTATTTTTCAAACGATTTTGCCGGTGGACGACTTAGGGACTCTAAAGAAGGGCCTATCCTCCAATGCGGTCATTTAATTCCGAAGGATTTGTTCACCCTTGAGCGTTATAATGGTTGCCCTTATTGCGGTAAACCTTTCGAGACTGCTGATTTCATCTATATAGGTCAAGGCAGCGTGCTGAAAGAGTTGCGTCTCCTGACCCCGGCTGATATGCATGAGATTTTCAACTCACTGCTCGGTTCTCCTGCTCCTCTCGACGCTACCATGAGAGATTCGCTCGAGAAATTGCTTAAAATCTTCCCATTGCCGCAAAATTTCCGGATAGAGATGAAGGAAACGGCTATGCTCGTTATCGATACTCTTGTCAGACTCGGGAGGGAGAGTGAGGCGCTGGCGTTGATTAAGACTCCGACTGATATACTCAGATATCTATGGTATAAAAAGACCGGCTACGTTCAGATAATTCGTCCCCGCACGATATTGGATGCAACCCGAAAGTCAGCGAATCGAACGGAATTCTACTATAATAGAGGCACTGTAAGACGCGATGCAAAAAAGCGGGAATTGCGCCTTAAGTATAATCGGCGGGAGTGTCTGCGTGTAGCGCGATGGCTGAATGCTCTCCCGTTGCCTGCCCGGCAGGCGGCAGAGATGATGCATACTCACCGCGGGATGTGGGTAAGGATGATCCGGGCCTTACGCTTGGGTGAATATTCCCGGAAGAAAGGATTTGAGCATTTGGCTGAGATTCTCGACGTCTTTTACAAAGAGAAGTATTCCACATGGCAAGGTCGCGTGGATCGGGCGTGTGAGGCGGGAGATGCCGATAAGACACTCGAATTGCTCAAAGAGCGTCCAGGTGTGTTTGCCCGCTGCCTCTTCGCGATGATGATGAGATTCGGAGCGCAGCGCGTATTGGCCGCTTTCAGTGAGATTTCAGATTCATTGCCACTCCGGCTGCTTATTTCGCTCAGCAATGCTGCCGAAGTCTATTTCATTCCGTCAATGATCCGCATGTGCCGTCCATCAATAGGGAAAAGGATTCCAATTCCTTTCAATCGGAAGTTGTATTATTTATCCCCAAAGGAGCGTCAGGATATGGCCAATGCGGTAGAAAATATTTGCAGGGAATCAATAACCCGGCGCTTCGCCTCCTCAGTGCCGGAGCGATCGATAGGGGAGAGCGCTACAATCTATATAGAACCGTGTCTTTATGAGATTCCGGTGAGCGTTGCCGACCGAACTACCTCGATTCAGTCTACTTCCGATGCGCTTATGGGGATGTCCATCCCTGTAGAAGGGGACACCGTAAGGATATTCCTGCATTGGGGCGAAGGCCTTCCGGCGCAACTTATGAATATGGATATTGCGTGCAGGGTGATCATGGAGGATGGTCGGGAGGATGACTGCTATTCGTTTAACTTTAAATGTGTCGGAGCCATGCACTCCGGAGATATAGGGGGGATTCCCGACAAGGTCGGGACAGTCGAATATATTGATCTGTCGCTTCCTGAACTGGATGCAGCCGGAGCCAAATATGTCATCTTCGTAGGAAATGCCTACGATGTGGGGCCGGAATTGACAGATCCGGTGATGGGCTGGATGAATTCCGCCAATCCGATGAAGATTTCGGAAGAGACGGGGGTAGCCTACGATCCTTCGTGTGTGCGGCATTTCGTGCGCATCCGATCGGAATATCTTTTGAAAGGGATGGCATTTGGAGTGTTGGAAGTATCGAAGCGCCGGATTATATGGATGGAGTTGCCCTATATGTCGCGAAGTCTCTATGGCCTTAAAAGTAATTGGGTCAACTCTCTTCTTGAGCGTCTGTCAAATAAAATGTCGGTCGGGGAGCTTCTCGATCTTAAAGCCTCGGCGCAGGGCCTGACGAAAGTCGATGATCCCGATTCCGCTACAGAATCCTATACCTGCGAATGGGCGCTTAATCCGGCAGCGGTAAGCGTATTGCTTGGTTGATCCTATGGCTCACGATTTGGAATCAGGCATGAAAACAGGAATTAAATCGCGCGCTTCGAATATCGAATTGCTGAGAATCATCAGCATGATGATGGTGGTCATCGTGCATCTCGACGGAGGATGCCTGAGCATCCCGAATCTCGAAGGCGACTGGGGGCGGATGGATGTCCGTGCGTTCTGGCGACTCGGTGTGGAATCGTTGGCATTTATCGGCGTGAACTGCTTTACGCTGATATCCGGGTATTTCGGGATACGCCTGCGTTGGAAGAGTGTTGCGTCCTATCTACTTCAATGTCTGTTTTATGCCTTAGGTATCTATGCGGTCATCTGCACTATCACACCGACCATGTTTTCATGGAGCGGATTGGCCGACAATTGCATGGTGCTGACGCATACAGATCTATGGTATGTGCCGGCCTATTTCATTCTGATGTTGCTGAGTCCGGTGATCAACGGCGGATTCGACAGCATGTCGCGTCGGCGCGGTATGCTTCTGACGGGTGCGTTCGTAATATTCAATTTATGGGCAGGATGGTGGTGGGGAGGAAAATTCAACGCCTCGGGATATACTGCCTGGCAACTCGTGATGATGTACTGCATCGGGCGCGTCATATCCTCCTATAAAGAGGATATATTAAAAATAAGTAGCGGTTGGATATGGATGGGCATCTATCTGCTATGCTCTTTGGCAACAGTCTTGCTCGGCGTCTATGATTTCCGTCGGGCATACTCATATAATCAACCATTTGTAATTCTCGCCTCCGTCTCATTCTTCCTGTTCTTCATATCGTTGAAATTCCGTTCAGGAATAGTCAATTACGCTGCTAAATCCGCCTTTGCTGTCTATCTTCTTCATAAATCCCCCCTTATCTGGGGTCGCTATCTTCGCCCGGCCATAGTTCAACTATGGGTGCAGACGACGCTCGCTGAATTTTCTTTTATAATTATCGGGATTACTGTAGCAATATATATTTCTGCTATGATCATCGATACCATTCGCCGGTATTTATCAGGTATTATATGTAGGTCGCTAAAATAAATTCTTTTGTGTGTCAATTAATAACACATATTTTCCCGGGGTTAAAATAGGATGCTCGCCAATCTATGGAAAGATCAGTGCGGAGATGCATATGATATTGAATCAGGATGAAAGATGAGAGAATCTGAACTTGGAGTGTTTGCGATGAAATAGCCCAGACATGGACGTGCAGAAACATTCGTATCTGCTGAGAGGGGCGACGTGACGAACATAGCGGGGCCGTTGCTGTCGTTGGAGAGAGCTTCGAGGTAATCGTGCATCGCGCGGGATATGCGGGATATGCTGATTGTGATTTTGTCGCCTGCGTGCAAAGCGGTCTTTTCGTCTTCAGCGTCAAGGTCGCGGCGGGTGGTCATTGCAAAGAATGTCATTATCCCATTCTGTGACGTGCGGGAAGATTGTTCGCTCCATTGATAAATCTTACCGTTACGGTAGACTTTCACCCAATAACATTCTTCCGAATCCGGAGAATAGGATGCCGAACGATACCTGCATTGAAGGACAGCCACGTCATCGTAGGGCATTTTGATCCACGAAAACTCTGAAGATATTATCTTCACTTCAGGATACATCCTTGCCTCGGCTGAATGTAGCAGACCTGCATGCTCGACGCTCAGACGATAATCATGTTGGATTACTCCCCCTTCCCTGCTTTTGAATACTCCCTCGGAATCAGGATATAATGGAAAAGTCTCTCCTGTCGTCAGATCCGTCATGTAGACTGTCGCGTCTGTCAATCGAGTAGCTTCTGAAAGCGGACTATCCATAGGGACGGTAAGCGATACCTGACAAGTCGCCTTCTCCGGAGTCACTTGCGCTTCTATGACGGTTAATGGAGGAATATCGTGATATTTGAAATCCAGTTCTTTTTCGCATGATATCAGGCAAAACGAAAGAGAAATGATGCCGACGACAAATATTCGGAAAAAAGGGAGATTTCTTAGGGCTGGATTCCCCTTACAGCCGGTGAGATTCGGAATATAATCAAAAGGGATTGGTTTCATATCGCTCAGAATTGAAGTGTATAGGAAACGGAAGGGATAATGCCGTACATGGCCTGCTGAACCGCGCATGTACCTGACGGCTTCTCAGGATCATCCCGGAAATATACTACATAGGGATTATAACGGCAATAAGCATTGAAGACACCTATTGTCCATTGATAGGTCAGTTTAGGGCCCTTATGTGTATATGTAGCAGATAGATCAAGACGATGGGTAGGCGGAGTCCTATAACTATTTCGTGCTGAATAATAATAACAAGTCACTCCTGCCACGGTATACTTTACGTCGGGTGCAGTCAATGGTTGGCCGGAAGAGAAAATCCATGATCCTGAAAGATTCCATCGGTCGGTCAGCCGGAATATGGAAGTGATTGCAAGATCATGTCGGCGGTCGGATGTGGCGTCATACCATTTTCCGTCGTTGATGCCGTCTATGCGCGTCTGTGTGCGGGAGATTGTATAGGAGATCCAACCCGTAAGTCTGCCTGTATTTTTTCTTATCATGAATTCTCCGCCGTAGCCACGTCCGCGACCTCCCAGAATTATATCCTGGAGGTTTATGTCGGAAAACGAATTTTTACCATCGCGGTAATCATAGACATTACTCATGCGGCGGAAATATCCTTCTGCCGACCAATCCCAGTCGCCATCGGTCGTCATCCCGGTATAACCGATAGAGCATTGCACCGTACGCTCCGGCCGTACCTCATCCGAAGTCAGAGCATATCGGTCAAAAGGGAAACTCGTAGTGCCGGAGCGTATGGCATGTAGATTCTGCGATGCTATTCCGACTCCGGCTTTCAGACTTTGGGAATCCGACAGTTGCCAAAGCAGGCTGAAACGCGGTTCAGGATTGAAATATGTGTGGCTACCGGCTGCCGGAAGAGTCCGGCCGACAGCTATGAATTCCCGGAAAGCCGGCGATGTAAGCACCGAACTAAGGTTGAATCTGACTCCCACATTCATTTCCCATCGCTCGGCCGGACGCCCCGAATAATTTATCCAGAGGGCATTTCCCAAAAGAGATCTGATGTCTTTTTCGAATGAACCATTTGCAGTCCATTCGCCTGACATGACCCGGAGAAGCTCCGAATGTAAGCCTATATCAAGATTATGTCCGGCGGCAATTCTTACCTGTGCCACTTCATTGACTGAGTAGGAATGAATGAATTCCCTCATCTCTTCGTTCATGTCCATGACGGACATTCCCATTTTGGGGTTGAAACGGTCAAGGGCTACTGTAGTGGTGAATCTGAGGGAAGATGAAGGAGTCGCTACCCAATTTACGGAAGCTCCGAGGTTGCCCCAATAGAACCCCATCACATTATGGATAGCCATATTGTCATGGCTTATGAAGAAGGATCCGTCGATAAGATGTCTTTCAGAGGGTCGGAAGCGTAACTTTGCCGATACGTCATAAAAATTCATGACGGTCGAGCGATATTTGGGTATCATTTTAAGAAAAGCATCTACGTATGAACGTCTGGCAGCAACGGCCAGCGACAACCGATCCTTTATGATAGGACCGGATCCGTTGATTTTCGCTGCGAGAATACCGATAGTTCCCGCCCCATGCCACTCTTCCATATCCCCGGCTGCCAGCGAGGTTTCCAATACTCCTGAGACAGCTCCGCCATAAGCCGCCGGGAAAGGTCCCTTGTAAAGCGATGCATGACCCAGCGCCCGGTCGTTGAATGTCGAGAAGATGCCCATGACGTGAGAAGGATTAAAGAGAGGGATGCCATCGAGAGTGACGAGATTCTGAGCCGCAGTCCCTCCTCGAACTTCAAAACCACCCCCACCGTCTCCCTCGCTTCTTACTCCCGGCAGCAGGGCTATTGCTTTGATAATATCAGTTTCGCCTCCCAGAGAAGGTGTAAGTGCCATTCTGGAAAGTTCAAGACGTTCAACTCCCACCTGACCCTCCTCTATGCGTTGGCGAGCGGACATTCCGGTGACGACGATTTCCTCCAGTTGCTGTTCCCTCAGGGAATCAGGAATGGCGGGATCTCCTTTCTGTGCCATGGTAGCTACGCTCCATAGCACCATCGTAATCAGTGCGGCAATCCTCCATATATTCTTACAGCTATTCATCATTTTATTCCGCAGGATGAAGATAAGAGAGATAGAAGATGTAAGGGAAATGACGCCCTCCCATGGATTTCAGATGAGGAGTCTCAAACTGGCAATCGATGAGAAATCCCGAATTGCTATCCGTGGTCCGGCTCAAAGTCCGCGCAAGATGGATAAGAGCCAGTTTGCTACCATTGGGGACCCGGGAAAACATACTCTCTCCGCAGAAGACCTTTCCGACAGTCACTCCATAAAGCCCTCCTGCGAGTTTCTCACCCTCCCATACCTCCACGCTCATCGCATGCCCGAGTTCGTGCAATCGTGTATAAGCCTCCGTCATATCCACCCCGAGCCATGCACCTTCATGTTCATAGCGAGAATCAACTGATCCGCACGCTTCTATGACCTCCCGGAAGGCTTCGTTGAACGTGACCCGGTATCGTCCGCTGTTGATAAGTGTCCGCATGGAATGGGAGACATGTATCTCCTCGGGGAATATCACGAAGCGATCCATCGGACAATACCATAACGGAAACGGCCAATCCCGGAAACTGAACCATGGAAATATCCCCTTGGAATAAGCTTCGAGCAGTCGACCGACCGAAAGATCAGCGCCCATAGCCAGCTGATCATCATCGCGCTCATCAAGAGGATTCGGAAATGGCTCCTTTGTAGATATAAAGGGTATGGAATGCACTGTATTTAGTTAATAGTTAATAGTTAATAGTTGAGGAGGGTTTAGGAGTCTGAATGGTAGAATAGATATCAAGTGTATGCTTTAGTCGGTCTGTGAGATTCTTGATTATATTTTTAGGGTTGACAACTATCATTTCAGGACCATAATCTAATAAAGCACGCATTAATTCATAGTTTTCTTTGCACTTAATTTTGAAGAATACTCCCCTCTTTAATTGGGGAAATTGGTCCCTTAATTAAAGTTCTGTTTCTCCCCGTATTTGAGTTTGCGAGCCATGGAGAGGTTTAGACATAACAAACCCCTTCGAATTATCAGATACCCAAAACGTTATTTCCAAAAGAGGAGTATCTTCAAAGTAAGTAACGCCGATAATGTCATCATACCTATCATCCAGATTATCGGGGATATCTACTCTTTTATAAGTATGATTCTCAGAGAAATCTTCTATTCTGTCGAGGGCAAAAGTCAGAATTTTCCCTGTGTCGCAAGCTCCTGCTATCAGAAACCATCTGTTGTTGTATTCTTTCAATAAGAAAGGAGTTACAGCTACTGATTCTCCTTCCGATTTGGAATAGGGGTGATATATCAGATTGAGTACCTGATTTAAGCGGATAGCACTAAATAGCCTTCCGAATAAATCATAATCTGATATTAAGTTCTTAGAAAAATGGATTATACGTCGAGGAGTTTCTATCTTAAAACTTTCGCACATATCATTAATCCATTCAAAGCTTTCGATGCCTTCCATGCTTCCCAGCATTTCAAGAGAAGTAGATAAGACTAACTTCTCATTGTAGGTCAATTTAGGCTTAAAGATGGAAAATGTCGGATCAACATATCGAAGGCAACGTTTGCGGTAAACGCGATCATTCTTATCCGTGGCATCTACCCAATACTCTTCCAATTCAGCGTCAAAAGGACTATCATATTCAAGATAATTAATATCTTTCTCTATGCATCTTTTCGAGACCGGGCAATAACCTAATTCTCCAAGTTCAAGGTTTATCCTGTCAGTTATATCCTGAATGGAGTATGCCTTATGTCGATTGGCAAGAAGCCTATCGATCAAGGCGTAGCGGGTCATGGCATTTTTATTTAAGGGCATAAAATATAAATCTTGTTACTTTAGTAGTGCTATTGCCGACCATCTGCCATCGTCCTGCAGAATCCCTCTGATCTTGACCGATTGGCCATCAATTATATTATTCAGAAGTTTCTCTCCAATGTAGATATTATTGAGGATTGCAAATTTCTTACCGGTTTTGTTTTGGCGGATATTAATAATTCCGCTGGTATTTTTAATCCAATCTTCCTCATCAATAGATAATACGGGTTTAATCCATACAATGTTATTAACCAGGCATTTTAGGGAGTACAGGCTGCCATCAGAAGCACACTTGGGAAGCCCAAATTTTTTAGGGTTCCGCAAGCGGAGTGTGGCAGTCTTTGTTTTAAGAATCCAGACGTAAATTTTTTTATTGGCACGATATCGATCGTCGACCCATGTTTCGCCAACTTTTATTGCTGTCATTGAAGGCAAAGCACTATAAATAAAATCTTCCGCCTTAAGGATATATTGAGTAAGGTCAAACTCATTTTCCTTAGGAGTGGTTGAGGCCTCTATTCGCATCTTTAGTTCATAATAGACGGGTCTGGGTTTCCATCCCTTAGATTCGTATAATTGAGAATATGACTGCAGTTCTTTTCGTGCATAATTTGCAAGGCCTTCATTTATCAATGCTGACGCAAATCTGAGTCGAGTATTTCCAAGATACTCTTCATCTTCCCCCGTGTGTAATGCTTTAGCCAACAGGCCGATCTTTAAAGTCGGGTCAGAAACTATATCAGCTAATTGACTCCAGAGATAAGATTTGGCAGGGGATTTTAGAATCAGGCGTTTATAAGAGTCAATTGCTTCGTCAACTTTCCCCAGAGAAATCAGCAGGATAGCCCTATAATAAGGCATATACTGATTCTTAGGGAAACGATCCTGAGCTTGCTCAGTCAAATTGACAAATTCCTCAGGAGCATTAAGATTTTCAGTCTTGATTTTTTTTGAGTAGACTTTAACCAGTCTCTCTATGGTAGAGGGGAGTAGATTGCCTATCTCAGTCTTGTATTGTAGCCAATCCTCTTCCATAAAATTCTTCCATCCCCAATAAGTCATGAAGTTGGGAAAGTTGAAATGATTGGTGTATTCTGCTGTATTTATTGCTTCATAAAGAACGCGGGAATGGAGCAAAGACGGGCGTGGAAGATCCAATTTGAAATAATCATTCAAAAGTTTTCTCCTGATAGTATATTCCTTAGCAGGAACTTTCTTTAAAGTATAATACAGAAGCCATCCCAGATCCTGGTGCAAACTTATATCTATTTCTCCATTTTTGAGCAAGATGGAAAATTTTGCATAGTATTTTATATCGTAGTGTCCGTCTTTTATTTTATTGAGGGCTTCGCTGAGTTCAATGAAGTAGGGGATATGAAAGCGAGCGGCAGCCTTCATTGCATTGCTGACATATTCATCTCCATTAAAGTAGTCTGCAGCAAGAGATTTCATGCGATCAAACAATTCAATCCGATTATCTGCATTCGGTCGTTCATGATATTCATTCAGACACCAAAACATGGCGCTTGCAGTATATACATTTGGATCTTGCGAGAATTCTTGTTCGGCCGCTGCCATTGCTTCATCAAGAAAGCCGGCTTTCCGCAGAGCGGTTATTTCCTTAAGGGTCATAGCAATAATCAGATTAAAGATTGACGAATTAAGTTAAGGTTAGAATCATCGTTGCCCAGAGTACTTTGCAAGCGCACGTAGGAATAATTTCCTTTGGCTGTGTAGTAAAAAGTCATTTTGGCAAATCCGTCGGTCTTGAGATGGAAAATATCTTGATATTGATCCTTAGTAATATCAAGGAGGGTAATATCATATTCTGTAAATAGAGACATCAAGAATTGCGTCAATTTATCTGCAAAGGGTCGATCTTGAAAGTTGGGGCGTACGTCACCAGAGAAAAGAGACTCTTCCAGAAGGCCTGATGTCAAAGATTTCATTTCTTCCGAGGATGACTTAACAAGGATCTCTTTATTACTATATCCCTTCTTATTATACCATAAGCTATAAGAAGCAAACTCTCCATCGGGATTAGTGAACGTAACTCGATGTTGATAATTGACGGAGAGATTCTCTTCGACATCCAATCCGGCTTTCATAGCCAAGGTTTTGATTCGAGAAAATCGAGAAGTCTTGAAATCTTCTGAGTCTTCATGTATGCTTACCTTTAGATTAGCCACAAGACTTACTGGCTCTACAACCAATCCACTTATATAATTAAAGTCCGGA
Organism: Muribaculaceae bacterium; assembly: GCA_029057985.1. Taxonomy (GTDB): domain Bacteria; phylum Bacteroidota; class Bacteroidia; order Bacteroidales; family Muribaculaceae; genus Lepagella. Next base: position 10,963 of record JAIDYR010000065.1, read on the forward strand.
GAACGAAAATGATAGAGTTTTTTAGATGCTCTGGTAATTGCAGTGTAAGCCCAACGGAAGTAATCTTCGTTGGCAGTGCCTCCGAAGCGTCCCATATCGACGAATACATTTTCCCATTCTCCGCCCTGCGCCTTATGGCACGTCATGGCATAACCATACTTGGCAACTACGGCATTATAGAAAGGATCATTTTTTAATAGTTGGATATACTTGTCGCGGATTTCTTGCTGTTCAATCGTAAGCTTCTCCTTTGATCGTAGCAGTCGGCGGATTTCACTAAGTCTGGATTTAATATTCTGAGGCAAGCGATTATTAAAATCAACGATCAAAGCGCTGGCCAATAATCCACCTATGGAACCGGATGAATCAGTAAGGAAATTGTCGAGTAGGGTCACATTTAATGATACTCGTTTGCCGCGGACTGCAAAGCAAATTACAGCACGACGAAATCGGAGTTCTACTTGTTCGATTCTATTCTTTCCTAATTTAACTCTTATAGAACGCGTTGTCACCTCAGAATCCGGTTGACAAGCCTCGATCTGAATGATATTGCCGTTGAACAATTCATACTCATAAGCATAGCTGTTGCGACAGATCATCAAAAGATCACCTGCTTTAAGTCGCGGAGCCGCATCTCCATAATAATGCCTCCGAATAGCAAGATTATAGTCTAGCGCTTGCTTATTACTATAAGCAATAACAGCAGCTTTAACGCTGGGCTTTTTCTCCGATAATCGGTAATACGGCGCGAGCAGATCTATATTTTCAGCAATGCAATCTTTCCCTTCATCAAGACTGAATTCAATGAAGGATTTCCGCTCCACGGCATCCCTTATTTTCGATGCATTTGAAAGCATAACGCTCCCGTGAGTCTGACGCATCACTTCACGAAGTATGAACTCAGCAACTTTACAACCAAATTTAGCCTCAATATAATCCTTGTCAAGGGCAGGCGAGAAATTCATCCCGACCGGTGGTAACTGAGCATAATCGCCAACCAGTACGATTTTACGCCCTCGGACGAACTCGAACAAATCCGTCAGAAGACACCCCGAACCGAATGAAAAGGCCTCATCCTCAGAAAATTTATCGGAGACCATAGAGACCTCATCAACAATATAGATCGCATTAAGCGGAGCATCATTACTTCTTAAGCCAAAACTCAGATGTATTCCGCCATAATCCACATCCTCTTTGTTTTGACTTGTTGATTTCAGCTTTGACAGACCATAAATGCTTCGATGTATGGTAAATGCCGGTTTACCGGTTTTGCTACCTATGATATATGCAGCTCTGCCGGTCGGTGCCATCAATCCATACTCTCGTTTCCGCTCTTCAAGAATTTTTAGAAATTCAGTCACGAGAGTAGTTTTGCCCGTACCTGCGGCTCCTTTAAGGATGAAGACCTGCTCATCGCCCTCAAGAAATTCCTTGAAGGCAGAAAGCGCATACTGCTGAGACTTGGTCAATATTAGTTCACTCATTTGAAGAGAGATAAGAATTCAATCATAAGTGCAAACAAGGCCATATACTCATCCGAAGAAATCAAGGGCTTTTTATTGCCTTTAGGATGAATATAGCAATTCCTTAGTCGGATTGCCTCACGTGCTTTTGAGGCAAACCCGGGATCAGACCCATTCCACAATTGATAATAGATGGCGGCCACTCTTTGCCATTGAGCCGGATATTGTTCGCCAACTTTGCTGACAAGGTAACCGTTAGGTCGGTGGCTTTCATAGAATTTGCAACGATCTTCAGTATCTTCCGTGAAATAGAATTCAACGCAATTATTCTTTGTTATAGGTCGGATAAGATTAGCAGTTGCAATCTCAAAGATCTGTTCAAGAGCTATATATGCAAATGCGATATCTGAATTAGAGTTGGCTTTCAAGATAAGAGACTTAGCAATATTCAACTGATTCTCGATATCCTCCGTCAGTCCGCTGCCAGAAGGTAACTCAAGCGCTTTGATAGAAGAAATAATATCCTGAAGATAAGCGTTTTCAAGGCATCGTTCTATTGTAGTTTTGAGTGAAAGAGCATTTTGCTTGGAATAATTGAAAGAGAAATGATATTCAGGGGATTCCTTCATATAGTAGCCGTTAGCTCCGGCCTCTAATAGAGCGCTGACATTCCACGCCTTATTAGTAGCAGTAAGCATAATGACCTGAATTCCTTCATTGATATTTTTGATGGCTTTAAGAATCTGCATTCCTGAGAAATTTTGGGGGTTCTTGATCCCTTCTTCTTCCACCCCATTCATGCGCAGATCCAGGAAGATAAGATCATATATCCCCTGCTTTATATTCTGTTTATACTCTTCAGATATGTCTTCAAATTTTTCGACACGCTTATCCCAGACATCAAAAGCCGCGTTGGGCATCATATCTGAAAGCACAGTTGCCCAGCCTTTAGCAGCTTCATCATCAATTAATAAAGCATTGACATTCTCGGAAATCTTTAGTTTTGAAGTAATAGATTCTCGGTTATATCCTTCAACTATATCTTTGACATCGGAAGCATCCAGAGAAGCAATCGATGAATATTTAAAATATAGAGATGATGAAGCCTTGACAGATATTGTCTCGGCCTTTATTTCGCCTGAGATAACATTGGCAAGCACATTGGCCCCCCATTCATTTGCAATAGAATGGCGTCCTTCAATTTTCTCATTCGGTGCGATTTTAATAAGTTTGACAAACCCTTCAACATATTCAGCCGGAGTCATAGGAGTTGAATTTTCCAAGGCCATTCCAACCTCATCCGGCGTAATAATGGAGATATTTTCAGTCATCAGCACCATGCTTTTAGGCCCATAACCTCTGAATGCATCCACTCCGAAATTAGATACCAAAATTATGTTGGCAAGCGCGGAGTGGCGACAATCATGTAGCATGAGTCTGATTTGGAGAATTAAATCCAGAGGTAATTCCGGGTTGGCATTATTAAGTGATTCTGCATCAATTATCAAGCAGTCTACGTCTTTAGGCAGAGAAAGTAAAAAATTTGAGATATCCAGACTCTTATTGATAGAGAACTCAGGGACTTCTCTAATAGGGACAGATGGCAATTGGTTGATCCAATAACTCTCTTTATTATTTCCAAGTATAAGTGTTTTTCCCATATCGAGATGCAGAAATAAGAATTTGATTAATTTTGCTTGTAAACTCTTTTATCGTAATCTCTTCGTCTTCAATAAAATCGAGCAGATCATTATAGCTAATTCCTAAAGAAGGAGCAGATAACTCCACAATCTTTTTGAGATATTCAGGCTCCTCCCTTTTATCGGGCATTACATCCCGCAGAGTCAATACTTCAGTAGGACTCTTCGCACTGAATTTGGCAAAAAGCGCTTTGATATTGACGGCCAGCAATTCCTTAACATAATTTTTACCATACGCGAGAATATGAAATTGAAGTTCTGAATGATCCTTATAATGATTCAGAAAATAGGCCAGCCGTTCGTAAAAAGCAGATTTCTTAATCTGGACAAGATTGAACTCATATCCATCATACACTCCTGGGATAGAATGGCCGTCGCTAAAGCAGACGTATCTGATTGAATTTTTCTCCAGATAATCTATAATATGCTCCTTAGCAATATGGCTTTCGGAAAGAAAATAGCCGTCGATATAATCTTCGAGAGAATCATGGATGCAGACGCACTTAGCCCCCTCGATAAATGATAAATCTGAATCGGCGTTCAAGCATTCGACATGGCTAAGAATGTCATCGTAAGCTTCTTCCTCGACAAAAGAGGCTCCATAAGCTTTACGTTGATCCTTGGAGTTGTCGTCAATAATCCAAATATCCTTACTCATTATTTGTATTTATAAAATGTAAACACGTGAATAAAATCCTCAATATTCTTATCTTCCAAATCCTCAATTTCAGGTAATCTTCTGGAATCCAATATCCTCCAGCGCTTGCGTTCACCTTCAAAATTTCCTTCTATACTCCAATCGCAGTAACCTTGGCATAATTTCCCCAACTCAAATAAAGCTCCTCCTCCGCTCTCCATCTTATTCTTGACATCATCGAGTGGAGATGATTCTGACTTAGAGTGCTTTACGATAATCTGGCAGAGTCTATATTCATTCCAGCTGTCTCTTAAGAATGAAATTTCGATGTTTGCTTCTGCATCTCTCTGGGCAATATCCAAGAATACTTTTTGAAGTATAAGATTAAGAATCCTTACGTTGGTGTAGAAATCAGCCTTATTTAAAGATTTCTTTTCTATGATTAAATTTAGCAAAGAATCATTATTATTGGTAATGCGATTAATGAGGTGAGGTAGATTCGGTTTTACCAATCTGGTAGTATTGCGGAAATCTTCAATAAGGGTCTTGAGTTTAGGAGAAGTTTTAAGATGTAGAGTCGGATTTTGAGAGATCCAGTTCTTGACTTCTTCCGATTTCATGTGAATAGAATGTCTGACATTTTTGAAATCCCACCATTCCGATCCTCTTAGGAACCCGAACATTAGGGCATAAAGGCTCTTTGGAATTCTATATTCTTTTGAATCCAGGATGGCCGTTGCTTGCAGGATGATATCCTCCATTTTGCTTTCTACTGTCGGATCGAAATCGTGGGTAAGAAATTTGAATCCATTGGGTGACGAGAATAACGCCAGAAAACGCGACGTATCCAAAGGCCGATGAAGCTTTCTTATTTCATCCAAATTCTTACGTCGAGGCTTACTATTAAATTTTACAGCATCGTCATCGGGGGTAATAATGGAGGATATACGCGAGAAATCGCGTGCAAGAAGAGAATCCAATCTTTTTTTTTGATTGGATGTCAGACGCTTATTGTGGGTAAAGAATCTGATTAAAGCTCCGGCTTCTGAAATAGTCATCGTTACTTATTTTCTGTTGTTTCCATTTGCATAGAGTCAATCCCTTCTTCAGTACTTCTCAAGCTTAATGATAGGTCTGAATCAATCCCATTCTTCAGGAAATCCTGGAGAGCAGATGCTGCGCTCTCAAATCCTTTCTTCTCCCAGATATCGAGTAATTGATCTATATCCAATTTGGCGTTCTGGATACTCAGACAGCGCGATCTGCGTGGTTCAAATTTTGTTATGAGCCAGAAATTTTTACCTCGGCTTCTGCATAAAGTCACGAAGCAATTCTCTAACTTCTTGCAAGTGACCTTATCGCCGGGCGTCAATTCCTGAAGGGTGGGGCATAGAATCCGCTGGGTCGACTTGCTGACAGAGAGATATTTTTCACTTTTGTCGATCTTGCATCTACCAATCAATTTGCCATCGCGGCTCACTTCCAGCCATATCTCAGTATTAAAGAGAGATTGGAAGTCCTTAAGTTTGTAAGGCTGAACGTAGACGTAGGAGCGAGACTTATCCGTCGCTTTGTCGACGAATACCAATCCATTCAAAGCTGCAAATCGCTCAGCCAATTTCTTATACGCAGGATAATTGGCGCCTCTCACCATGCGCAAATAATTGAGTTTTCCCTCGATGACATTCTCCATTACGGGCTCACCTTTCTTAATGTAGCCCTTTACCTGCTTATAACGACGATAGAAGAGTGCATACGCTTTCTCATAGCCTTCTCTTTCCCATACGCTGATTATCCAGCGCAGATCGCTCATGAATTTCTTCCGAGAGACATTGGCGACGCTATTTACTATCAGGCCCGTGACCTCCTGTCGCTCCCCAATCTTTTGCAATCTGGTCTTGGATTCGTTCATCCGGAAGCCCTGTTGAGTAATAAGGCGCTTGATCTCCTCCCTGAATTTACTCCCATCCTGATAGACATTATGCATACTTGAAAAGGTCATATCATCGGCATAGCGGGAGTAATGAAGTCCGAATCTTTTCGCTACTCCTTTCATTCGGCGATCGAGATTATCACAGATGGCATTTGTAAGCAAAGGCGAAGTAGGAGATCCCTGGGGTAATACATTGGTTTTCCTTTCAGAATCGTAGCAGCAACATAATCCTGCGATCAGACTGGCTATATTCTGCGGGTAATTAAAGGGAGGAAGTTGCAAGCGCTTCCAAACTCGGGCCTGAGGAATGGAAGGAAAAAAATTCTCTAGATCGATATTGAAGACATAATTATGACCTACGTGGACTTCTGCATTGCTAAGTACGGATTTTCCCGATGTAAAACCCATGGTTGCATCCGAGGGGGTATAGACAGACTTCAACATTTCATTAATGCAAGTCAGAATGACCTCCAACTGCGGGCATGGTGATTTGATTTCGCGCAGCCCACCGCTCTTCTTGCGTATATGGAAAGTCTTATATCGCGCGGAATCCTTATAATCGGAGGAGTAATATCGCAGCATTTTATGAGTTATCTGATACTTTACTCCTTTGAATTTTGTTTGCTTTATTTCATCGAGTAATTCGGCAAATTCTTTTAGAATAGTAAGATTCATGGTGCGGTAATGTAAATCAAATATTTCCATGTATATATCCGCGTTATAAGAATGCGCAATTTGAAATTGAGATACCGTAACTCCTTTTCTTTGTTTTGTTTATTTAGATTTTTTGATTGGCTAGGTTAAATTAAAATCTAAATAAATCAGTCAAAGACTGTAAAAAATATACCGTTTGGTTATCAATTCTTTTTTTAGGAAGAATGACATCCGACGCACGTCGGACCAGAGTCAAAATTTGTTGTTGGCATCCTCAATTTCAAAGTACGCTATTCTTTTCGATTGCAAAGTTAGTAATAATCTGCGAACTCTTTGTTCGTATGACTGAATTTTATCTATTTTTAACGTTATTATCAGTAAGATGATAAGGATAAATTTAGATAATATATTTATAATTAAGTATTTAATTTAATTTCAAGATTCTTATTGTCGGGGGAGAGGATGATGTGGGCGTGGCCTCCGTTGCGGAGGGGGCCGTAGAGGAGGGAGCGCATCAGGAGGGTCTTGAGGCGGGAGTGGAGGACGCGGTCGAGTTCGCGGGCGCCGTATTCGCGTGTGAAGCCTTCATTGAGAAGGTATTCTCGGGCTTCGGGGGCGATAGTCATGATGACGTTCTTGGCCTTGAGTCGTTCGGAAAGTTCGCGCAGACGCTTGTCGAGGACCAGGGAGGCCATCTCGCGGGTCATGTCGGAGAAGATGATCGTATCCGACAGACGATTGAGAAATTCCGGCTTAAAGGTCTTTTTCACCTCTTTCATCATGGCATCTCCGGAAGTCACTTTGCTCGCAAATCCTACCGATGCCTGCGAAGCATAGCGAGCGCCGGCGTTGGAAGTCATGATTATGACGACGTTGCGGAAGTCTGCTTTCTGTCCTTTGCTATCGGTCAGCCGTCCATAGTCCATAACCTGCAGAAGGATATTATATATATCACTGTGAGCCTTTTCGATTTCGTCGAGTAGCAGCACGCAATCGGGGGTCTTTCGGACAGCGTCAGTAAGAAGTCCGCCATCATCGTAGCCGACATATCCGGCCGGTGCGCCTACGAGTTTGGCTACGGAATGCTTCTCTGCAAATTCGCTCATATCGAATCTTACGAGTTCCACTCCAAGTTCGCGGGCAAGAGTCCTGGCTACTTCCGTCTTGCCGACTCCTGTCGGTCCGACGAAAAGCAGCGAAGCCAGAGGTTTTTCTTCATCGCTTAATCCTGCTTTCGACATCATGACAGCTTCCGTCACGCTTCTTATGGCCTTATCCTGACCATAAATATTGGCGGATATGCGCTGGAAGAGAGTCTCAAGCGCAGTGTTGTCGTCAGGGCCCTCACTAAGAGCCTCCACCTTACACATTTTTGCCAATACCTCCGCGATAAGTCGGCGATCTACGGTCATATCTCCCTCTTCTCCGGGATGGAGCTGACGGTAGGAGCCGGCCTCATCGAGAAGATCGATCGCCTTGTCGGGGAGGAAGCGGTCGTGGATGTGACGACGGCTGCCTGTCACTGCGAATCTGACAGCTTTAGGAGTGTAGCTTACGCCGTGGAAGGCTTCGTAGACAGGCAGAAGACGCGTTAGAATTTCAATAGCCTCATCTTCAGACGGCTCAAGGATATCAATCTGCTGAAAGCGCCGGGCCAGCCCGCGGCTTCGCGCGAAATATCGTTTATGTTCGTCAAAGGTGGTAGAGCCTATGAATCGGATATTGCCGGCTTCAAGATAGGGCTTAAGCATGTTGGAAGCATCCATCGAGCCCTCCCCGACAGCTCCGGCCCCTACCAGATTATGAATTTCATCGATATATAGGATCGCATTCCCCTCTTTTGCCAACCCTTCCATCAGGATCTTGATCCTTTTCTCGAAATCACCGCGATATTGAGTGCCGGCAAGCAGATTCCCCAATTCGAGCGAATATATGCGGGCATCCTTCAGTTTCTCCGGGACATTGCCCTCATTGATACGTCGGGCAAGGCCATATACGAGTGCGGTCTTCCCGACGCCTGGCTCGCCGACATGAAGGGGATTATTCTTATCCTTCCGGCAGAGTACCTGAATTGTGCGCTCCAGCTCCGACTCACGTCCTACGAGAGGATTGCGTGATTCAGCTACGTCATTGAGGCATATGACTATGGATTTCCAGTCATCTTCTGGCTTATCGTGAGTTTTACTATTCCTGTCAATTCTCCGACCGGATGCAGGATGATCTATAATTTCTTCATAGGCATCCTCATCATCTTCGTCATGAGTATCCCAATAATCCTCACGATCGGCCGGGATCCCGGACGCATAGATATCGGAAAGAATGGCCATAAACTCTCCGCGCCCTTCGGGAATTGCTTCCTCAAGAGCGTAAGCCGCATCGGATTCCTCCAGATCAAAAAGGGGGTTAACGACGTGAGGGATATCCATTTCGTCGCGACCGGCAGATTCAGTATGGACGTAAGCGGCTCCGATGAGTTCCTGCATCTGGTCGGAGATACGCAGAAGTTCATCCGAATCATTATCGGATGAATCATCAGTTTCTCGGGCTTCGGTCAGGCATCCCTGCTCCTCAAGGCTTTCATCGAGAATTTCGGTCATCAATTCAATATCGGCGTGTGCTTCTTTCAGAACACGGCGGAATTTGGGCGTGCGGATCAATTCCCGGAGAAACAGTTCAGGCGTAATATATTCCCGTCGCTCGTTTAAAGCGCGGATCGACATTGTAGAGAATATGTCGCTAAGGTCTTTTGACTGCTGCATGGATGATTGTCGGATGCGTGGAAAAATTTGGATTGCTTATCAGGCATTCTCTAAGGTTCAAGCCTTCTCTACGTCTGCGCGCAGCGGGAAGCCTTCCGCCCGGGCTGACTCCATGAGGCGGCGGCATCGCGTCTTTGCCAGATCATAACTGTAGGGGCCCAGCACTCCTTTGCCCCTCTTGTGAATGTCAAGCATTATTGCTACAGATTCAGTGCGGCTCAGGCGGAATATGCTTTCAAGAGCTTGAGTGACAAAATCCATCGGAGTGAAGTCATCATTCAGAATGATCACATTATATTTCGAAGGGCGCCGGGTGCGATATTCGGATCTCTCCCTGATAGCGGAACCTGAGCCGGGCATTGAGGAAAAATGATTAGGCATCTATGGAAGGGTCTTAGATTTGGGAAATATCGGATTGATTATGCCGACATGCGGAAAATCCCCATGCGGATTCAAGGAATCGCATGGGGTAAGAATTTATGACTTGGAGAAGCGTAATTACTTTGCTGCTTCGGCGGGAGCTGCGGCAGGAGCAGGAGCTGCGGCAGGCTTTTCTGCGGCGGGAGCTGCGGCAGGCTTAGCGGCCGGAGCGGGCGCGGCAGTAGTCTGGGCTGCGGGCTGAGTCGCGATTGCGGAAGAGCTGATCGGAGTCTTGATGGCGAAAGACGCGCAGATGCTGACTATACAAATAAATATAGCCAGACCCCATGTTGCCTTCTCGATGAAGTCAGTAGTCTTGCGATAGCCGAGGTATTGGTTGCCGCTTGAATAGTCGGAGGCGAGGCCGCCCCCTTTGGATTTTTGGATGAGTACAACGCAGATGAGGAGCACGCAAGCCAATACGATCAGGATGCTAAGAAAGATATACATTCTATTTGATGGTTTTTTATATCCGGATTCATTCTTCACTGAAGCGTGATTCCGGATAAAATTATTACATGGTTAAAATTCCCGAAAAAGGGATTCCCGGAGGCGTCGGCCGACATCCCGGGAAGGGCAATCAGCTCTTTTTTCGCGACTCGTTAAGAATCAATTTCTTCAGGAAACGTATTTGATCTGCAAAGTAAATACTTTTTTCCGGATTATTCAAATTTAATTGCTGAATAATTTCCAAAGCCTTCTCATAATTACGATTTTTTATGAGAATCCGGGCAAAAGACTCTGTCAGAGCGGGAGATTCCTCGGTCGGTTGAGGTTCAGGTACAGGTCGGCGGATAGGGGCAGGTTTTGGCACGCTGTCAAGCGGAGAACCGGTCGGGATCGCCTCATTTCCGGCGGGTTTGACTGCCGATTTCTGAGTCTGGTCGCCGAAGGTGGAAAGGAAAGTGTCGATTGTGTCGAAAGTCCCGAGTTTCGGCGGCCTGCCGTCCGGATAGAAATCGGCCAGAGAGTCGGAGTTGAGTCCGAGGATTTCGGCTATGTCGGCCGGATCGCCGATATTGACGGCGACCAGACGGCGCAGTCGATTCCGGACTTCATCATCCGGGGCCAGCGGGATAGCCTTCAGGGCCGCGTAGGCGAAGTAGGGATATTTTTCAAGCAGATCTTCGTAATCCTTGTATTTTCGCATGGGTCGGGATATTATTACCAATTGCCGAGAGTGGCATTGAAGATGAGATTGACGAGTTCTTCCGATATTTCGCGGCAGAGATCGTCCTGGACGTCAATCAGCAGCAAAGATGATGAAAACTGTCGATAGGCCGAGAAATTCTGATCGATGTTGTTGGCGGGGTTGGTATTGTCCGTATATTTTACATGTACGGTGATCGTCAGTCGGGTCTCGGTAGCGTAAGCGTCGTCGCCTACGGCCTGGGGAGAGAGATTATAGCCGGTGATTTCCCCGGTCAGTTCTCCGTCGGCGTTACCGTCTACGATCTGCAGGCGCGTCTGGCGGGTAATTGCATCCATCAGTTGATTCTGAAATTCCTGCTGTAGCGGAGGATAGACCAGGGCAGCCCGGATCGGAAATTCCGTCACGTTGATAGTCTTGAAGACATCATAATTGATCGCCGAGCCATTGAATTTATAGCTAATTCGGCAAGAGGTCAGGATGGACGCTCCGATGATAAGGATCGCCATGCTAAGCAGAAGATTCAAGCCCTTTTTAGTCCAGACCATATTCCTTGATTTTTCGATAGAGAGTACGTTGGGAGATATTGAGTTGCTCGGCCGCGAGCTTTTTATCGCCGTTGTTGCGGCGCAGCGCTGAAGCTACAGCTTCCTTTTCGGCCTCCTCGAGAGTTATCGGGTCGGCATTCATGCCTGATGATTCCTCCGGGCCATAATCGGAAATTTCATCGGGCGCCAGCAGATCCTTGGCCGAGGAGCGGGGAGATAATTTGGTCAGCAAAGCGGGAGAAGAATGACGCGATGAAGAGGATGACGGCATTCCCAGGGCCGCTTTCAGTTCGGCGATTTCAGCGCGCATTGCGAAAAGGGTCTGCCATAGGAAGTCGCGTTCCTGCTGATAGGAGTGATGGTCAGCGTAGGGGACATTCTTCCCTTCGGCGCTATCGCGGGCAGGAGCCGGCAGAGCATCGATAAGAGTCCTGCGCGATATCTCCTCGCCGGCGTTGAAGAGAGCGAGTTGCTCTATGACATTCTTCAGCTGGCGCACATTGCCCGGCCAGCGGTAGATTAGCATTGCGTGGCGTGCCTCTTCCGAGAATGAGATTGGAGCGGTCAGATACTTTTCCGAGAAATCAGCGGCAAATTTCCGTGCGAGCAGCAGAATGTCGTCGCCGCGGTCCGATAGGGGGGGGACATCGATTATGACCGTCGAGAGACGATAGTAGAGATCTTCGCGGAATCTCCCGGCCGCTACTGCTTCGGGGAGATTGACGTTGGTCGCAGCTACGATGCGCACGTCGGTCTTCTGGACCGTAGAGGATCCGACTTTCAGAAATTCCCCTGTTTCCAGGACTCTCAGCAAGCGAGCCTGCGTAGTGAGGGGCAACTCCGCTACCTCGTCAAGAAAGATAGTGCCTCCGTCAGCTTCCTCGAAATAGCCCTTACGGGAGGATACGGCTCCTGTGAACGCTCCCTTCTCATGGCCGAAGAGTTCGGAATCGATGGTGCCTTCAGGGATCGCTCCGCAGTTGACGGCTATATATTTTTTATGTTTCCGTGATCCGGAATTATGGATTATGCGCGGGAAAAATTCCTTTCCCGTGCCGCTTTCTCCTGTGATGAGGACGGAGAGATCGATGGGCGCAACCTTGACGGCCCTGCCTATGGCGTTGAGCAGGGCCGGAGAATTTCCGATTATCGAGAAGCGTTGTTTGACGCTCTTAATTTCTTTATCTTCCATCGACGGCAGGATTTTATGAAATTGATAATTTATCAGGGCTTCTGAATCCCTTTGTCAAGCAGGCGGTGCTTTACCTGCATCCTGACTGCAGTCGGAGTCATGCCGACGAAGAGAATTGCGAGGCGATTGGTCAGTCCATTGATATATTGAGCCTTCCCTTTGAGCAATCTCTTAATCGCCTTTGCGGCGAAATCTTCGGGGCGTGCGATTGCCCCGAGCCTGAGGGCGAGCCGCTTGAGATTCTCGGGGAGTCCGAAGAGATCTGTGGCGATTCCGCCCGGACACGCCACCATCACCTTCACTCCATAATCTTTCATCTCATAATGCAGTGCGCGGGAGAAGGCGCGGATATAAGCCTTAGTAGCGGAATACATCGCTATTCCCGGCATCGGCATCCAGCATGACATGGAGCTCATATTCAAAATATATCCGCGCTTCTTCTTCTTGAAATATTCAGCGAAGCGCAGTGAAAGCATCGTTGTCGCCGTGACATGCAGGTCAATGAAGGCCTGAACTTTCCCCAACGGGATATCACAGACCGGGGCAAAAGAGAATATTCCGGCGTTATTGACCAGAATGTCCGGCTCGAGATTGAAATTTCCGAGATATGCGAAGATTCTGTCGACTGCATCCTGATCGCAAAGATTCAGGGTCATGGGAAAGGTCCGGACGCCGTAGGCGTCAGCCACTGCGGCTGCCGCGGTCTGAAGCGGCCCGTCGTCGATTGAAATCATGACCAGATCATAATTTCTTTCTGCAAGCGCCTTGCAGAATTCCAGCCCAATGCCTCCGGAGGCGCCGGTGATGACAGCTATCATACGTTTCTCTCTTTGATTTTTTCGATTTCGCGACGTATCCCGGGAGTGAGTTCATCCGGATTAAGATGCTTATGGCATGCCATCTCTCGGCTATACATCCGCGCGATGCAATAATTGACATGATCGCAGCCGCATCTATGCCGCTCGTCGAGCATCATTTTATTTACGAAATCCGGTTCGTTGAGCAGTGCGCGACCCATCTGCACAAATTCAAATCCCTCCTCCATCACTTTTTCGGCGCCCTGCCGATCGATAACTCCTCCCACATAGATTAGAGGCATCGACAACTCCCGGCGGAAACGTCGGGCATCCTCCAGGAAATAGAGCGGCTCGAAATGCTCGGGCCTGATCATGAAGCGTCCGGCGAGCCGCACGCCATATTTCAGCCAGAGCTGCTTCATATAATGGGTCATTGTGTGGATCGGCATCTCGCCTCGCATGACATACATCGGCGCTTTACTGACGAATCCGCCCGACAGCACCATTGCGTGGACTCCATGCTCCTCTATAGCCTTCGCGACAGTCAGGCAGTCGTCGATTTCCAGTCCGCCCTTGAATCCATCACGCATATTGGTCTTGACTATCACTCCCATGTCATTACCTGCCTGCTTCATGACCTCATCGAGGCAAAGATGCATGAAATGCATCCTGTTTTCCAGCGATCCTCCGAATTCATCGTGGCGGTGATTAGTATAAGGGGAAAGGAACTGGGAAATCAGATAGCCGTGGCCGGCATGGACCTCGACGCAATCAAATCCGGAGTCGCGGGCTGTATTGACCGCTTCTCCGAATTGGCGGGCAAGCTTCAGAAGTTCATCCTTTCTGAGTCGGCGGCAGATAGTAGGGGAATACAGGTTGAAGCCGGAATTTGGAGCTACCGGAATTCCACCCGCAGTGCGGATATGAGTCATATTTCCGCAATGTCCTATCTGTATGGATGCCTTTGCTCCGCGAGCGTGGATTCCGTCGGTGATTTCGCGCAGCGACGTGATAATTTCCGGCCGGAGCCAGAGCTGGGTATCGAAAGAGAGCGCTGAACGACAGATTCCGGCATAAGCCAGAGTCGTCATTCCTACTCCTCCCTCCGCCACACTCCAATGATAGTCGCGGAGCTGAGGGGTCGGGTTATTGTCGCGTCCCATCCCCTCGAAAGCGGCCGACCTTATGGTGCGGTTGCGAAGAGTGACGGGTCCTATTTGAGCGGGCGTAAAAAGGATTGAGTCCATATCGAATTTTTCTTTGACTCTGTCAATAGATGAAAGGGAGGATATAGCGGCGATGAAGGCGAGCATATTCATCGCCGAACATTGCCGTATATTTCTTATGAGTCGCTCTGGCGCGGGGTGCCAGATTTGCGAAGGTCCATAGAGCGAAGATCGCTCCCGGAGGACTCCATGTCAGAATGGCGAAACCGATCCATTCTGTCAGTTCGCCGAAATAATTTGCTGATGCAACAAATCTGAACATGCCTCCGCGAGGTATATAATGTCCTGTATCGCCCGGACGTCGCAGATTGCGGATGATGGAATCCGAATGAATGTTGACGGCCATGCCGGCGAAGAAAATGACAGTTCCCAGGATGAAAAGGGGCGACCATAGCCAGCTGACGGGATATTGTGGAGCCGGTCGGAGATAGAAAAACCATCCTCCGATCATATATGCGTTCAGAAGATTGAAGATGACTCCGGAAAGGATAATAGATATCGGCATCTTGCTCTTCCCCTTGATAAGCATCGGGAATATGAAGGAGCGCTGGAAGTAATGCAGGAGGAAAAGGGACGTCATCACTATCAGTGCCGGCTCGCCGCGACGCGGCGAAAGGAGCCACATTGCCAGCATAGCGAAGAAGACGGGTGCCTCCATCAGGACCCAGCCGATTCGATTGTCGATGGCAGGCCCCCACTTCGGATTGAACGTGAGTCCATAGGCGGGAGTTATGCGTTGCAGGGCTACGAAGACAATTACAGCCAGGACGACCATAGCCGCGAGCACGCTGAAGTATATCGTAGGGTCAAACATGATGTAAAGTCTACACGAGAAGTAAAGTCTAAAAAAGGAGCAGAATTTTCAAGATTCTACCATGCAGTTTACAAAATTAATAAAAAACTTCGAGTTAACTCCAAATCGCATAAAAAAATTGGCAACCCCTTTGGAAGGGATTGCCAATTATATTGAAGATTAGTTGAGGACAGGAGTGTCTTTACTTGACGATGACCTTGAAGGTCTGCTTGCCGATAGTCACGAGATATACGCCCTTTTCGACTGCATAGACTGCATTATTGGTCTTGGCTGCGGAGTTGACGACGATCTTGCCGTCAGCGGCAGCGATAACTACAACCTTACCTTCGAAGCCGTTGACGATGATCTCGCCCTTGCCTGCGCTTACGCTCTGAGCTTCTGAGATCTCGCCTACGCCGGAAACTGCCACGTACGCGTAGTTGGAAGCCGGACCGCTGACGAGGTTATCGTTGACAGTGCTGTTGGCTACTACGTAGTACTGACATTCAGTGCCGTCCCATTCAGAATCTGTATAGTGAGTGTCGGTGATGTTCTCAGCTACGAGTACAGGGTTCTTGCCGTTCATGTCGCAACGATATACGTTGTAGGACTCGGGAGCGCGGTTGAGCATGCTCTGCGGAGTGAAAGAGATATCATCGATCGCAGCTGCGTAGCCGTCGAATGAGCAGTAGCGGAGAGCGAACTTCACTTCGCGCTTGTTGAGGGTAAACTTGATGAATTCCCAATCCTCTTCACCGGCCTTAGACTTGGAAGCGAGTTTGCGATAGTCGCCGGCGCGGCCTGCCTTGATGTTAGTATCATAGGGGTTGAGCTTGCCATTAGGCTTTTCGCAAGTCCAGATTTCTACGTATTCGGTAGTGCCCGAATCAAATGTAGAGTACCAGAAGCTGACTGTAGAGTTCGGTTCGCAGAGGGGTGAGAGGAGCCATTTTGAAGTCTGAATAGCTTCTGTGCCATCTTCGTATCCGCCGCAGACAGCAAGGAGAGCCTGCTTGCCGGAGTGAGGTTTGATGCGGTTGTTGACAAATCCGAGCTTATCATACTGATAGATCTGCCAGCCTTTCTTGAGGTGAGAGTTCTCCCACATCGCAGCCTGACCGGTAGTCTGATTCTGGAATGCGATAGGCCAGAGATCATCGCCGTTGACGTTCTGCCAGTAGTCGAAGTTCTCTTCGATACCGAAGGGCTTGAAGCCTTCGAAGTTTTCGAAGTTACCGTATTCTGCTGTCGGAGCGCTCCAGGAGAGTTCTACAGTGTTGGTCGCATCATTCTTTTCAGCTTTAAGGTCGTTGACGACGGGAATAGAGCTGGGCATGATGTTAAGATCGATTTCCTTGACGTTGTTTGCAGTATTTTCGTCATCTATATCGATTGAAGCACGCACCTTGACTTGCTTCTCATTGTAAGCGACATGGAAGTCGAATGACTGCTCGAATGTCTGGTTGGAGTTCAGGACGGGGATGTCGACGTGATGAGCATCGAGAACCTTTCCGTCGGGAGCTACGACTTCAACATTGAGTTTTCCTCCGAGGCGTTCGCGGCCTGAGTTTGCTACTACTACATCATAAGTCAGGTGATCGCCGACTGTAGCGTCAGTGATGCCGTTGAGAGTGACGAGCTTGAGGTCATAGTCAGCATCATCCATTACCTGGAAGTTATCAAGGATAAGATATTCCTTAATGCCACCGACGAATTGAGTTTCAAGACGGATCTGAACCCATCCGCAGTTGCTGAATTCAGCGGGCAGAGACATTTCATTGTCAACCCAAGTGCCGCGTACGGGATTATTGAGTTTGAATTGGCCGATTTCAGTCTCTTCGTCATTGCCTGCGCGGCGTCCGATAACCTTGATGTATTTCGGGCCGTCGGCGTAATCCCAGTAGCGGAGCTTGAAGAGGGTCTTCTTGATGCCGTGAGTTGAGAACTTCGGAAGGACGACCTTAGCTTTGCATTGTCCACCCTGAGAGAATCCGATGATGCCACCTGCTACCAGCGTTGCGGTGCCTACGGGCAGATTGACGAGTGTGCCGGTATTTTCCCACATTGACTGGGCGTAAGCGCCGGAAGTGTGGAATGTGTAGGGGCCATAAGCGAATTGAGAAGTATTCCATTCTTCGATCATCGGGAGTTCGTAAGGAGTGCCGAGGTCTTCCATTACGAAGAGAGATTCCCTGGATTCGCCTGCCTGGTTGCGGGCTGCCGGGCCCATATAGAATGTGGCGAGTTTTCCGGCGATGCCTTCACCGTAGGGATAGTAAGTATACGTAGTCTCCTTCACGTCGCATACTTTCTGCAGGGTGATGCCTGACTTGGTATAGAAGCGATAAGTGAAGTCGGGGTCATTGAGGTCGACATATCCACCGTTGTAGCCGATGTTGCCGGGAGCCTTCCATGTCATGACGATGCCGAGGTTGTCGTCGGTCGGCGAGCCCTTGATCTCAGTCGGACAGAGAGGCACGTCCATACCTACATAGAGGCGGTAAGTACGGGTATATCCCGGGCCGTTAGCATTGCTGGGAGTAAGAGTATATACCTGGAATCCGTCGTTGTCAGAAGTATTCATGACCTGGATTCTTTCGCCGGGCAAGCCTGAATTTTCCACTGAGTGGTCGCGGCCTGATGAGTCGGTGTAAGAAAGGGTAAGAGTTACAGGCTGATCAGCGGGGAGCGGCTTGCCGAGGATATCGTTAGATGGGATAGTAGCCCAGAGAGTTACCTCCTGCATGCCGTTGGGAGCAGCTGTGATGACTACGTCAACCGGTTCGCCGGGCACGGCTGAAGAGGCTCCGCCCATTTCCCTCACTGAGAAGTTACTCATGAAGAAGCCGCCGGATGACTGCTCGAGAGTGGAAGTCGCGTGGATTGCGAGGTAATAGTCGCCTGCTGCGGGCACAGCGAACGGGAAGTTGAGATGGCGTGACTTAAGGGCAGATGCAACATGGTTGGGAGTTGCATAAATCTGAGTTGTCATGCCTTCGACTGTCGGCGCGGTGCCGAGCCATATTTCGAAGCTTTCGGAAGTCTCGCGGTCCTCATAGATACCGCGCATGTCGAATTCCAAGTTATAGAGTTTATCGACATCCGGGAAGTTGATGAGCGGAAGGATTACCCAGTCGTTGGCATCATCCATATAACCGGTCATCATTGCCAGGCCGTAGATGGATCCTTCGGCAGTGCCCATGGAGTAGTATTTGAATGTCCAGCCGTCGTTGTTGGCATTGATGATCTCGTAGTTCTGGCGCTGTGCCTGTGTCGGAACCTGCTGGAACGGGAGGTCAAAAGCTTTACCGAAGATCTTGTTGATGGATGTAGCCGGAGAAACCTGACCCTGAGAGACAGCCTCTACCGTGATATCGTAGAGTTTCATATCGTCGGGAGCTGTCAGAGAGAATTCCGGTGTAGTGACAGGAGCGTCATTCTGCTTCTTGCCTGCCAGATAGACATTATAGGAGAGGTCAGCCAAGTCGACATATCCGCCGTGGTAACCTACAGCGCCGGGAGCATCCCATGAGAGCTTAGTGGCTGCGAGAGTAAGGTTCTGCACGGGCTTCGGGCAGTCATAGCCTACATAGAATTTAGCTACAGCGACGGGGCTGACGTCTTCGCCGATAGCAGTAGTGAATTTTACCTCATGCTGACCCTGGGTAAGAGTCTGCTGAAGAGTGAAGGATTCGCCGGCCTTGATGTCGCGTGTGTCGACAACGTTGCCGTCGATAGTGACTGTGGCTTTAAGGGTGGTGCCGGTCAGGTCAACACCGATATATGACTCTATCGGAGCTGTGAAAGTCATCGATCCGGAGAGGTTAGCCTTGTCAAAATTAATGACGGGAGCCGCAGCCAGCATCGGAGCATCAGAAGAAGCAAAGTCATCGGTGCAGAAGATTGAAGTCACGTAAGGAGTAGCAAACGCCTTCACGTCAGATCCGAGTATGCCTTCGAAAGTCTCGGGGTGAACGAAGACCATGCGTACTTTCTGTGCGCTGTTGTCGCGGTAGACAGCTACGAATTGCTCGTCGGTCGGGCTATAAGTGATCTGACCTGCATAAGGGTCGCTGGAAGGACAGTCGAAGAGGATGCCGTCGTCTTCCATCACGATGTAGCCGCACGATACCAGAGTGCAGTTGGGCATGTAGACGTTGTCGCCCCATTCAACGGTATAGACGGTATTGTCGTTGTCAAAAGCGTAAAGCTGCTTGTCGACAGGATTATATGCGATGGCTGCGATGAAGGGTTTCGTGCCGTCTTTAGTCTCGAGTTTGCCTCCCTGATGATAGGTCCATTCGCCGTTGTCGTCAGGCTTCACGATGCCGAAGAATCCGTCGCCCTCACTATTGAGGATGTCGATTGCGACAACGAAGAAGATATCCATATCGGGATTATATGAGATGGAATAACCGCTTGCATTGGGGCTGGGAATCTGATGGTATCCGGTCAGTTCGCCGGTAGCGAGATCGTAGGTTCTCCAGAGAGCTACGGTAGCCTCGCCGGTTGTGGGATCCGGGATCTGTTCGTAGCTTGTGCAGACGATATCCCCCTTGCGGTAAGAGTTAGCCTGGAAGACATAATCTTCGCCGGGATAAGCGCAATATTGCGGTCCATAATAAAGCGGAGTCATTCTGCCGGACATAAGATCAATCTGACCGACATAAGCCTCATAGTTGTAATCCATCTGAGAGTGACGGTTTACGACTCCATATACATTGCCGCGGGGAGCTTCTACGGATCGCATTATGGATGCGGGCTTCACCTTTCTCTGCTTAAGAGAGTTAGGAATTGTCTGCATGCCGTCCTGAGCCGGCATTACTGAATTTTCAGGATTCCTCGCTTTTTTGGTCTTCAGGTATTGGGCCGTCGGGGTGGTAGCGCGTTGGAAGCCGCTCGGGTGAGCGTCCTCTCCACCTTCCACTACTGCCTTCCACGGAGTGGAGGCATAAGCCAAAATTCCTGTAGCCATCATTCCGACGCAAAGCGCGGAACCTAAAGCGGGCACTAAGTAATTTCGCTTCATGATTAGTTAAGTTGATGGATAAATATGGTTAATTACTTTATTTCTAAAATAGGTTGATTGCTTGGGTCTATGGTAGTTTTGCATAGAGATTCCAATCTACAAGAGCAAAGTTAATGAAATTTTCTAATATATCGTAATGATTTTAAAAAAATTATATCATAGATATCAAGATTATGGATTTTTAACTAAATTCATTGAAATTTCGCTTGAGAACTGAACGCGGTATAAGATAAGGGGATAAGTGAGTCACTAAAATTAGACGATGCTTGGAATTATCATTACCTGAATAATAAAAATTATCAGATTTTATTTTTTTCGGTCTCGGTAAAAGATTCATTTCAACCGTTTAATAAAAAATATCGCGCGATAAAATATCGCGCGACAAAATCCTAAAATTTACTATTATAATTATCCCATTCGGATAAGATACGTTTATGATCAGAAGAGCATCATCAGGGGGAAGTAGAGGGTATTTACCATAACTCCGAGGACGAAACTGATGATAATCCATATCTGCGCGCGCTCCGAGGCACGCATTGCTCCGGCAAAGTCTCCGGCGTAGAATTTGCTTGATACCTGACAGGAGTAGATAATCGCTACTACTCCGGCCGGCAGGCAGCACAGTAAAGTCATGACTACCGACCAGACAAGATACGTCGAAGGCATTTTTTCTTCAAGTTGACCGGAAGATTGACCCGGTTCGGTTGGATAATGAGTCCGGCTGCCGGCGGGAATTCCCGGCTGTTGCGGATTTTGAAGTTGACTTTGAAGTTGACTTTGAAATTGTTCGGGATTTTGATTGCTTTCCAGGGTATTTTGTAAGTTTTCGGCCGAATTGTCAGTCTGACAGATTTTCTCGGGGTTGTAGGAGACTCCGAGTGTCTCGGCCCATTCTTCGGCCGGAGAGGGAGTCGGCGGGGGCGTCACGCCCGGAATTGCGGGCGGATTAAGTTCTTGCGAGTCAAGACGCGCCAGAGCGGCCACAATTGCGCGGGGATAAAGGGAATATTCGACCTCATGGATCTTTTGAGCAAGGCTTTCAGCCGTCTCTCCTTCTGCGACTTCCACCTCTTCCTGCATCAGAATCTCCCCGCCGTCGATAATATCGGAGACATAATGGACTGTCACCCCCGATTTCGCATCGCCGGCTGCGATTACGGCCTGATGGACTTTGTCGCCATACATCCCCGGCCCGCAATGAGCCGGTATTAGCGACGGATGGATATTCAGCATCCTTCCGGCGAAGGCTTCAGTCAATTCCTTGGGCGCGAAGCGCAGGAAGCCGGCCATGACAATGAGATCAATCTCTTCGTGTCGAAGCAGATCGATAATCTCCTGAGGATTCTCCTGCCATGTCGATTTAGGAATATATACAGTCTTGACGTCGGGATACTTAGCCATTCGATCGGCTACTCCGGCGTTGATACGGTCATAAATTACCAACGGGACGCGGACGCGGTTGCCGTTGGAAAAGAATTGATATATATTTTCGGCATTGGAGCCGTTCCCGGATGCGAAAATTGCTATTTTTTTCATTGTTGCAGCATTACGAGTTTATGATAATGGCCTCCGAGGGCGAGGAGTTCTTCGTGGGTGCCTGATTCTATTATGCGGCCGTCTTGCATTACGCAGATCAGATCGGCGTGAGTGATTGTGGAGAGTCGGTGGGCGATGACGATTGTGGTGCGGTCTTTCATAAGGCGCTCCAGAGCTTCCTGCACGAGGCGTTCGCTCTCAGTGTCAAGTGCAGAGGTCGCTTCGTCAAGAATGAGAATCGACGGATTCTTAAGGATCGCGCGTGCTATGCTGATGCGCTGGCGCTGTCCGCCGGAGAGGCGCGAACCGCGATCTCCGATGGGAGTGTCATAACCTTTTTCAGTAGCCATGATGAAATCATGGGCATTGGCAATCCGGGCAGCCTCCTCTACCTGTTGTCTCGTCGCGTTCTCGACGCCGAAGGCTATATTGTTGAAGAAGGAATCGTTGAAGAGTATAGCCTCTTGATTAACGTTACCCATAAGTGAACGCAAATCGCTGACTCTAAGGTCTCTGACATCAACGCCGTCAATGAGTATCTGTCCTTCCTTGACGTCCCAGAACCGGGGCACGAGGTCGACCAGAGTGGATTTACCCGAACCCGACTGCCCTACGATGGCGACTGTCTGGCCGGGGCGTATATCAAGCGAGACGTCGTTGATGACGTCGCGGCGGTCGTCGTAAGAGAATTTGACATTACGAAATTCTATTCCGCTGCCATGGCTTTCGGGAGAGGGCAGATCTTTGGGATTCTCAGGGTCACGGATAGGATTCCGGGCATCGAGGATTCTATCTATTCTGGTCAGAGCAGCAATCCCTTTGCGCACCGTGAAGTTGGATTTCGACAACTCCTTGGCGGGATTGATGATGCTGTAGAATATGACCATATAGTAGATAAACTGAGCGGCGTCAATCGAGGAATCTCCCGACAGAATAAGCGTGCCTCCGAACCATAGGACAACTGCTACGGCCAGAGTGCCGATAGTCTCGCTGACGGGGTGGGCCAAAGCCAGGCGCGCCTCAAGTCCGCAACTGAGATTATAGAATCGTCCGGTCTGATTTTCAAAGCGCTCCTTCATCTTCTTCTCGGCATTGAAAGCCTTGATAATACGTAATCCTCCGATAGTTTCTTCAGTCGACGACAGGATGTCGCCCCATAGATTCTGCAGTTCAAGCGAGGCGGCTTTAAGACGGCGTCCTATAGAACCCATGACCCATCCGAAGATAGGAAGAATTATGAGGACGAAGAGAGTCAGCTGCCAGCTGACATAGATCATCACGCCGAGATAAAGAATGATCATAATGGGATAACGTATCAGGGAGAGTACTGACGACAGCACCGAAGTCTCAACTTCCGTGACGTCGCCCGAAATGCGGGCCATTATGTCGCCTTTGCGTTCGAGGGTGAAGAAGCCGATCGGGAGCGCCAGAATCTTTTCATAGAGCATATTGCGCAGGTCGCGCACCACTCCGAAGCGCAGCGGCATGATGCTGTAGTCTGATAGATAATAAGTCCCAGTCTTCAGCATCGTCATGCCGATAAGGATAGCCGAAAGAATAGCCAGAGTAGTTGTCGGGCCGTAATCGGCGATAAGATTCTGAGTGAAATAATAGAAATTATTGACCGCTACATCCTTTATATTATTCCAGTCCCATTCCATGAAATGATAGACTCCGTCGTCAAGGCCGAAGAGAATCTGAAGGATAGGAATCAGGAAAGCGAAGGAGAAGATGGTAAAGAGCGAGGTGATGACATTAAAGAAGACGCTCAGGAAAAACGCCCTCTTATATTTCCAGGCGAAGCGCCTGAATATTGTCATCAGATCTTTCATAATCTGCAAAATTAGCAAAAAATCGGGAGACTGCAAAACTCCTTCCGACTCCCGTTTAAGAATTGTGCGGAGTATGTCTTAGCCATAGTCTATAGAGCGCTGAGGCGCCGGGCAGCTTCCTCAGGGCCATAGAGCGACATGAATCCCTCGCGGGTTCGCTTCCAGCGGCGATGACTCCAGAGCCAATAGGCAGGCTGGCGGCGGATGGATTTCTCAAGCAATTCCCAGTAGCGGCGCGTAGGCGCAAACATCTCCTCTTTCGAGGCATCGGGCGAGATTTCTACGTAGCGGCAGACGTAATTCCCCCGACTCTCGCGGCGCATATCGCAATAAAAGACTGCCGCTCCGATTCGCCGGGATATTTTCTCGGCTCCGGTGAGTACCGGAGTGTCATGATTCAGAAAGTCAAGGAATAGATGGGTGCTGTCATAGAGAGGCGCTTGATCGGCGATATATCCCGTGATGGAGGGTAATCCTTCGCGGCGGGCGGCTACTATGGCCCGCAGAGTGTCGGCCATGGTGACGGAATTGTTGCCGAATCTGTCGCGGAGCATCAGAAAGGCTTTGTCGGCATCTTTATTGGATAGGGGATGATAGATCTGGAGAGGGCGACACGGAGCCGAAAGATGCAGCGGGATAGAACTGCACCACTCCCAATTGCAATAATGGCCCAGAAAGAGAGTGACGGGACGCCCGGCAAGCAGACAGGCATCGACCGCCTCGACATTCTCGAATCTCATTCGCCGGCGGATCTCTTCTTCCGTCATCGATGCCAAGGCCACGGTCTCCACAAAGTAGTCTCCCAAAAATCTGTAGTATTCCCGGCTTATACTTTTGAGTTCCCTTTCCGATTTTTCCGGGAAAGATTCCCTCAGATTCTGCATGACGATCTTGCGTCTATACCTGATGACGCTGTGCAGAATCCATGCCACTCCTCCGGCTAAAGCATAGTTGACCCGAAGCGGCACCTTCGACATCGTTTTAAACAGACCTTTCAGCATCTCCCGGAAGATTGATGTCTCCGACATTCTGCTCCGCCAGTGCGCGGCGTACTGCGGGGCGTTGCACCCATCTCTGCACGCAATAGGCCAGGACGCCATAAGCTCCTGTCAGTATCCAGAGATTAATATAATCGGGTCGCACTTGAGCCAGTGACGCTCCATTGGTGTTCATTCTGATGAATCCTTCGACGCCCCACGTAGCAGGCACGCAGTCGGAAAGGAGAATCCACACTTCATTCATCGCATATCGGGGCCATGTAAGGCCGGAAAGGAAGAGGAAAATGACCGAAGTGACAACCCATAGCAGGAAGACACTCTCGCGTTCGCGTACGACTCCCTGAAGGATAAACCCGAGGAAAATTGTGGCAAACAGCATCGGCGTTACGAAAAGAAGTTCCTGCCAGATATCGCCTCCCATCGGGAATCGGAACATCAGAGGGACATAATGTACGACATATAGCGTCGGGACGATCATGATGATGAGAAATACGCTCATCCGCGCCAGCATAGAGGCGAGGATCGAACCTTGCAGAATTGCGCCCCCTTTGTAGGGGTGCTCGCGCAGGGCGCCTCCGCAGAGTCCTACTCCCAGCATTATGGCCTGCTGAAGAATGAGAATCAGGATGCCCGGCATGATGAATGAATCGAATCCCCCCTCTATATTGCCCATCGAGATATTATTAATCGGCATGAGGCCGCCCGTAGAGATGGTCTCGGCGAGCGGAGCGATTTCGTCAATGCGTTCGGTAGTGATTTCAGCGCCCATGTCGAGCATCACGTTTGTTGCGCCGACAAGAATCGCTTTATATCGGAGGAGCAGCGACATCTCACAGTACATGACAGCATTCGCACCCTCAAGGCGACCTATCTTCCGGTCAAATCCTTCGGGAATTTCCAGAATGCCATAGACTTTATGTTCGTTCATTGCCCGGCGTCCGTCGGCAAGATCGGTGGCATAGCCGATTGATCGGATACCTTCGGTAGCGTCCAGACGACGTACGAGCTCACGCGACATCGGCGTGCGGTCATGGTCGACCACGACAATAGGCACGTCGCGCACCAACTCCGGATTATATATCAGCGAGTAGACAATAGGATAGGCGAAGGGGAGCAGGAGCAGAAATATCAGTACGCCCATGTCGCCTTTCACCAGAGTGAACTCCCTGAGAAATTCGGAATAATATTGTCGGAAGAAATTTTTCATTTATAGGGGATAGGGAAGAGAGTCATTAGATTTTTTACGGGACATAGACGGGCTTTACCATGAATTTCTTCAGTCGCGGCAGGATAGTCAGCGGGAGAAGCATGAAGACGAAATATGCGACATACCACCACCGGCTATAGTAAATATCAATACCGTTGAGAGCCTGGTCAATGTAGATCAGATAATTATATCGAATCGGGACTATATAGCTGAAAATCGCGATCGCGCCATACATGCTTTGCATCGGGAACGAGAAAGCCGCGATCGAGAAAGAGAGGATACCTGTAAGGGCGCAAACCGACAGCGACAGTCGCAGATTCGGAAGCAATCCGAAAATAAAGAGTGCGAATCCCTGCGAGGCCAATACGAAAAGGACTTCAGAGAGAGTGAGCCATAGCCATGACCCATGCATCGGATATCCCTGCCATCCGAAGAGCCAGGACTCCATGAAGATAGCCATGACTACCCAGATCAGCGTCTGAGGAAGCAGCTTGGCGGCTACGGCTCTGACGATAGAGCCGCGGGCCATCTGCATTAGTCGGGAAGAGTCGCCGTATTTTATCTCCTGGCCGAGACTGAAGCATGTCACCAGGATAATCATCAGCTGAAGCACGCAGGGAATAAACGACACGCAGAGATAGATAGCGTAATTAAGACCCGGATTGGAGATCGGACGGGTCACGATATTGACGGGTTGGAGCAACGGAGCCGGATCCTGAGTGAATCCCACGCTTGCAATAGTATTTGAGGCAACGCCGGCCTTAGTATAGAGAGCTGTACTCTTGAAGGTCTTGAAGAGCAGAGAGGCCGGAACGTAGTAAGTCATATTGGTATAGAACGAGATCTGCGGACCGCGTCCTGCCAGAAGGTCAGCCTCAAAATTCTCGGGGATAAGAAAGAATCCGAAGATTTTTCCTTCCTGCATCAAATGCCGAGCTTCCGTAAATGAATTCGGCATCTCCGCTACGTCTACGAGTTGCATCCCGTCAAGACTCTGTGTGATTTGTCGTGACAGAGCCGATCCGTCGCGGTCAATGACACCGGCCGGAGTCTTGTCAGGGAGGCCATTCTCCATCATTGATGACAGGAGCAGGAAGCAGAACAACGGCAACAGGAAAATCGACACCCAATAGATCGGGCGGCGTACGAGCTGCAATGTCGAGCGGCGGAATATTTCGAAAAAGGGAGACACGCGTATATTAAGTAATAAGTGATAAGTAATAGGTAATAAATAATGAGTTGTTGGGACTCCTCCGGATATTAACTATTAATTACTAACTATTAACTAAATAATTTTCGCTTACGAAAATTATTTTTTGACTTCCTTGAGGATGACCGACATTCCCGGACGGAAGTTTGCGATGGGCTTCTCCGGGCGCGCCTTGATCTGGAAGGTGCGGGCGTCGAAGTCTCCTGTGGATTTTGTGGCCTGCCAGTTCGCATAAGTGCCGAGGTCTTTGATGTAGAAGACCTTTACATCAGTAGTCACATCGAGAGCGGGGATATAGACTTTCAGAGTGGACCCGAGGGTGATATCTTTGAGCGATGTTTCACGGACGTTGAATACAGCCCAGTGGTCGTCTTTCTGGATTGTCATGATGGGAGCGCCGGTAGCTACGAGTTCGCTGACGTTGGGATAGATGACGGTCACTTCGCCGTCGCAGGGAGCGATCAGATAAGTATCCTCGAGCAGAGCGTCAACTTCTTTAATTCCCCCTTTAGCCACATTGACCATAGCCTGAGATGCCTGCTTATCTTCAGCCTGCGGGCCGGCCAGAGCGAGTTCATACTGTGATTTGGCTGCATTTTCTGCGGCTTTGGCAGCCTCGTAGGCAGCTTTAGCCTCATCGCGTTTCTGCTCGCTGACGACTCCTTCCTTGAAGAGATTGTCGAGTCGGCGATAGGTCTTTTCAGTGATTCCGGAGGCTGCCTGAGCCTGCGCCCATAGATCCTTTGCTGATGCGATGATCTGAGAGCGGGTGCCGGCGTCTACTTTCTTATTGGCGGCTTCCGCGGCCTGCTCCATAGCCTGAGCCTGGGCGAGTCTGGCGTCGGCAAGGGATGAATGGATATGCACGAGAGTGTCGCCCGTTTTGACGTGGCGCCCTTCCTCGACGTATATCTCGACAACGCGGCCGGGGAGTTTTCCGGAAACGCGCACTTCCGTAGCGTCCCCCTGTCCCTGGATTGTGTCAGGCGCCTGCTTGATGAAGAGGAATCCGGCCACAGCCATGGCGGCTATGACGATGATGATGACGATGAGCGTCAGAATGAGAAGCTTATCTTTGGGAGTGGCTTTCTCTTGGGGGTTATTGAGATTCTGTGACATATTTCAGGGATGGATTTTAAGTCGCGCTTGCGAAACTTAAAAGGTTATGAGGTTAAAGATTATTGGAATGAAGGTATTGTTATATGGGGATAAATTTTTCAGTTTCAGGTGGAGATTGTCGGATTATTTAATTTCGACGGGTGCGAGAGTGCCGAGCACTTTGGAGAGATAGACGTCGCAAAGCCGGATTGCTATCTGGGCATCGATCTTCTCTGAGTTTGCGGCGAGCCATGCTGTCTGGGCTGCGATGACGTCATCAGTAGTCATCAGGCCTTCACGGTAAGCGAGTTGGGCACAACGGAGATTTTCATCGGCTGATTTCATATTGGAAAGTGTCATCTCGTAGGTCTTGAGGGCCTCATCGAATGAATATTTTGCCTGACTGACCTGAAGGTCGATTTTCTCCTGCAGGTCTTCGAGCATCATGCGCTGAGCATTGGTCGTAGCTTTGGTCGCACGGTAATGATTATAGTCGCGTCCCCAATGCCAGATGGGTATGGTCAGGGTTGCCCCGACGCTGAATCCTCCTCCGAATCGTTTTTCAAATCCATGGTTGACATTGGGGTTGGAGAAGCTATAGGCGCCGACGGCTGCGATTTTAGGCAGCATCGCTCCCATAGCGAGTTTTTCTCGCGAACCAAGCATGTTGATGCTCTGACGCACAATCTCCAGGTCACTTCTTCGAGCATATACGTCCTCCATATTGTATGGTTGAGGAGCGAGCGGAGCTGAGGAGGAGATGGAGCGCTCTCCTTCGTCGGCGAGAGTCATCTGCTCATTGACAGGTAGCCCGCAAATCTGCGCCAACGCCATGCGCGAAAGGGTCAGTCCGTTGTCGACTTTTGTCAGCATTATTTTGGCCTCATTGAGCTTTACGTCGACGGTCAGCAGGTCGGCGCGCGTAGCGACTCCTTCGCGGAGCATGGCGTCGACGCTGAATCGGAGAGAATCGACGAGATTGACGAAACTCCTGGCGAGGCGTTTCTTCTCATCGAGAGAGACTACAGTCCAATAAGCCTGATCTACTCCGAAGATGACATCCTGGACTGCCGCGCTTTTGGCGGCGTAGGCAATGTTTTCGGCATATTTGGTGATATCGTTCATTGCCTTGATCATGCCTCCCATGAAGATGGGCTGCGTCAGAGTGAAAGCCCCGGCAAAGACATTATGAGTGTCATATTGCATCGCTTCTTTAGGAATGAGGGCAACTTCGGTCGGGATATATCCGCCGGTCGACGGGTCCTTGATGGGAGTCCCGTCGGGAGTAGTCAGCACATTGTATTTGAAAGTCTGGGTGGCGGGGTCAAAGCTCATGGTCGGGAGCTTCGCGTCGGCGCCGAGGAGTTCGATCTGGCGTTGATTATACATATATCCGCCCGTGAAGTCGATGCCCGGGAGATATGCGGCAAAAGCCGACTTGCGTTCATATCCGGCTCCGCGGATAGCTTCGTCGGCCATCCGGATGGTCTTATTGTTGGCCAAGGCCATGTTGCGACAGGAGTCGAGACTGACTTTCTGCGCTCCGGCAGCCGCCGGAAGCAATATGGCGGCGGCGAGCAGACTATTGACTGTGAAGAAAAACTTCATATAGTGGAATATTTTGGTTCGCATCCCCGACCCGTGAGACTGTCATCCTGAAATCATGAGTCTCAGTATGCGAAAGTAAAATCGATTATCTGTCAATTAATATTACAAAATTAATGTAAAAATTGTTTAAAACGAAATATATAGATAAAAAAAGTCCCGGCTCCAGACGGAGTCGGGACTTTTATGATTTCCTTCCGGCTAACGTGAGGGGCGGGAAGGTTGGGGGTTACATTATCTGATTATTCCTATAATGCTTACTTGACGATTACCTTAACGGTAGAGTCGCCGAGTTTCACCAGATAGATGCCTGCTTCCATGGCGAAGGCCTGGGGATCATGGCTGATATTGGCTTTGGAAATCACGCGGCCTGCTGCATCGCAGATAGTGACGTTCTTACCTGCTGCGCCGCCGATCACGATCTTGCCCTTGCCTGCGCTGACATACTGTCCTGCTTCCAGACCGTCGATGCCGTTAGCCACGACCTTGGCGGGGTTGGAGAGCGGAGACTTCAGAATGCGGTCGCCGGAGATTACGTTTGACTTCACGTAATAAGTAGCTTCGCGGGGATCGGTAGAAGCGTGAGTATAGGAAGTGTTCTTAGTCTCGGACAGGATGGTCTGAGGCTCGGCATCCGGGTAAACCACTACTACATCGTAAGAATCGATATCGATCAAAGAGGGGTTGACGGGAGTGAAGACGATATCGTCGATCATAGCGCCAAACATGCCGAATGAAGAGTAGACGAATGCGAAGTACTTCGCGTCCTCAGGCAGAGTGAACTCGAGGGGTTCCCAAGTTTCGGCGCCTGACTTGGTGAAGTTGCAGAGCCATTTGAATGAGCCGCACTTGCGCGGAGCGGTCTCACGGCTTGTCAGGTCTACATCGGCAGCGTTAAGCTCCTTGTCGGTAGTCGAGTAGAAGATAGCGATAGTCTCGGCATACTGAGAGTCGAGCGTATTCATCCAGAATGTCACCTTAGAGCCTCCCTTGACTTCGGGAGAGATGAGGAAGTCCATTGCACGGGTCGGAGCTTCTGCAGTCATGTCGTAAGCTACGGAGCGGGCGAGGAACATCTTGTCGCCGGAGCGCGGGCAGAGGCGCGGGTCGTCAAGAGTCTTCTGGTCTCTTGCGTCCCATACGAGCCAACCTGCGGGATTGGAATCGCCGGGCCAGCGCTTGCTGCTGATACTGAAGGGTTCCTGGCCGTCGATGTCGGCGATAGTCCAGGGACCTAAAGTCTCATCGAATGACAGAGCCGGATAGAGTTCGGCAGATTCAAGATCCTTAGCCTTATTGTCAGGCATTGACCAGTTGAGGTTGACGTCAGAGCCGTTTTCAGCGCGGCTTGCAGTCAGGTCGCGTACGACGGGTACGGGTGCATCGTAGAGAAGGATTTCGTAGTACTTCGAGTTGTTGCGGTTATTTTCGTCTCCGTCAGCCTCTGCGGTGGCATAGAGAGTGAGGAATTCATAATCCGTGAAGTAGTTTTCGAGCATCTTGATCTTGGCAGTGTGGAGATATTCCTCGCCGCTGCGGATGCGGTCGATGTCGATTACCTGAGTCTCGAGAGTAGTATTGTCGCCTTCGAGTTCGATAGTAAGTTTGCCACGACCGGTTTCAGTGCCGTTGTTGGTCACTGTGATGTCGAACGTAGCTTCATCGCCTACGAATACGCTGTAAGGACCGGTCAGGGTCGAGAGCTGGAAGTCATGGTCGATGAGCTGAGCGACCTTATAGCTGTCGATGATGACGTTCTCATTGCGATCGACGTATGCGCGGACATTGATCTGCACCCAGTGCTGTTCGCAGAAGTCATCGGGAAGAGCAACCTCCCAATCCTGCCATACTCCTTCAGCCGGACGGCTGGGATCGAGTTCGGCGATCTTGCGGAATTCCTGGTTATCGTATGTGCGTCCCCAGAGTTCCATGTGGCCGGCGTGAGTATTATTCCAATAGCGAAGTGTTATGCCAACCTTGGGATCATTGAGAGTGCTTATACGCGGAGCCTGGAGTTCGCCCCAGTTGTGAGTTCCGGATTCGCAGACAGCACGGAGTGCGCCGCCCTGCACGAATGTGATGTTATCGCCGGAAAGATCGCTGGGCTCTGTCATGTGTTCCCATTGTACGCTCTTGTACGGAGCCTTGGTGTTGGTCATCCATTTCTGCATGTTGAATGCGGAATATCCCCATTCTTCTTCTGCGGGAGTATTGTAGAGTCGACCGAGAGTCTCGCTGACAAATTCGCCGTTAGTGGAGATGCCGATGGAGTTTGTGGCTACAGGGCCGAAGTATACGTAGTTCTGCAGAGTGTTGGAGATCTGATATGTATAGCTGAGGTTCTTGCCTGCGGTGCCGATGCGGCTGTCGCCGGCTACCGACATTGTATAGATGTCGTAGACTACTTCGTCAGTGTCGACATAACCGCCGTGAGCGCCTACGTTGCCGACGGGCTCCCAGTTGACGGTCAGTGAGAGGTTATCTTCCCCGATATGGATTCCGGTAAGTTTCGGAGGCAGCGGGTTGTCAAAACCGGTATATGTTGTGAATACCTGACGTGAGCCTGTGCCCTTATCGTTGGAAGGAATGATGAATACATCCGAGAAGCCGTCGGAGTCAACTGAGAGGAGTGTGGATACCTTGTCGCCGGGCTTACCGGTCAGTATTGGGATGAGATTCGGTAGCTGTAGTGAAGACAGTCAGAGTCACGTCCTGATCTGCTGCCAGATCATTGCCGGCCATATCCTTGGAGGGGATAGTAGCGTCGACCGTCACGAAGAGCTCGCCCATTGCTGCGGGAGTAAGTTTTACTTCGGTAAGCTCGCCGGGAGCGCCGGTAGAAGAGCCGTTAGCTTTGTTGATGCGGAAGTTACGCAGGTTGATGCCGCGATAAACGGTATCGTCGCCGGGTTTGGAGTAGAAACCGATGAAGTAAGTGCCGGCTTCGGGCACTGCGAAGCTTACATCAAGATCTATCTCAAAGGGCTGGATACGACCTTCATGAGAATAGATCATCTTGTTCATGGCGGAGGAGACAGGGTCCTTGCCGATCCAGATTTCGAGGTTGTCCTTCTGGATGCTGTTATAGAAGGAGTTGACGTAAGTAACTACAAGGTTGTATACGTCATCGGCATTATCGAAGTACAACGGGGGGAGGAACAACCAGTCGTTGGGCATCTCAGTATATTCCTGAGTGTAGACACTCCAGTGAGGTGTCACATTAGTGCCGGAGTAGTAATTCCACTCATAAACGTCTCTATTGACGTTCTCTTTCTCGAAGAGTGTAGCTTCAGCGGGAGTAGGAGTGATTGTCAGGGGAAGCGCGTAGCCCTTACCGAGGACTCTTGAGAGAGGCTGGGAGTGATCGGAAGTGACGCCGTTGGCCGTAGCGGTAACGGTGATGTTCTTGCGACCGTCGGCAGGCTCGTTGAAAGTCATGCTGTAGGAGTTGCCTGAGATCGGAGCTGCGTTGTGCTTGACGCCGTCGATGTATACGTCGTAAGTGACGTTGGAAAGGTCGAGGTAAGCGTTATTGACGCCGGTAGCGACAGGTTTCTTCCATGTCAGCACGCCTCCTACATAACTGAGTCCGGTCGGAGCGTAAGGCTGGTCATTGCCGATATATATGCGCTTTGAGGAAGTCGGACCCTTGAGGTCGCCGATAGAGCAATAGCCTTTGATGGTGTGAAGGCCGCTGGTAAGTTCAACTTCGTTGGTGACGGTCTCTCCGGGAACGACTGTCTTTGAGAAGATTTCAGTGCCGTCGGCAAGGACGTGCATAACTACATCCTTGTCAAGCTTGAGGCCGTTGTAATAAGTCAAAGGAGCTGTGAAAGAGTATGTGCCCTTTGTCTCTGAGCCCTTGAAGTCAAGGACAGGAGGAGCCATGAGGGCGGGAGCCTCATCATTGGCGTATTCATCCGCGCAATAGAGATTGCCTACCATTGCGAGCGGAGAGATAGGAGCGAGTTCGGTCGCTTCGAAAGTCTCTGCGTCGATGGAGCAGACTGCATAGTAAGCGGAGGTGGAGCCATAGACGAAGATGAATGCCTTATCATGAGGAGTATAGCACATGGGGGTACTCTGCATTACCGGGGGGAAGCAGAAGTCTTCCATGAAGTCATCGTACTGATAGACTGTCAGGACGCCTTTGCTGTCGAGGTCGATTTCGCAGAATATACCTTCTGACTTAAGGCCATAGAGAGTGTCATTCTCAGGATTGTAGCATATGCCGGCCATCCAGTCGTTGACTGAGCCGCCCACATTGAAGAGAGGCACGCCGACCCATTCGCTTTCGGGTTTGGAGCAGTCGACCATCATAAGGCCGCCGCCTTTACCGGAGACGTTGTCGTACGCCAGGCCATAGACCACATCATGGATGGGGTCGTAGGTGAGGCCATAGGTAAACATTATGAATGCAGATTCATCAGATCCGAAGTCAAGAGCCGGAAGAGTGCGTCCGTTTGTAATGTCGAAACGCTTCCAGAGAATCTTGGGGGTCTGAGTGACCATGCCTATTTCGTCATAGACCATCTGCGGGATGTAGAGAATATTGTCGCGTACGAAGCCTGACTGCATGTAAGCTTCATCGCCGTTGGTCAGAGTAGCTGAACGCCACATGCGGCTGATCGAGCCGGAGAGGACGTCGAATTTTCCGTAGTAAGCATCCCCGTAGGAGGTGATGCCCATGAAGTTAGGTACTGTTGCATAGATATTTCCTTCCGGATCCCAGGGGGTGCGGAGGATTTTATCCGGACGCTGACGAAGAGGCATCTTTGTCGGAACGTCGGAAGCATCCAGCTGAGTCGCAGGATTGTTGGCATGCAGTTCCTTTACAAAACGGAGGAAATTCTCCCGGCTCTGCTGCTTTTCAATCTGCTCAGCCGATGGTCTTGCCGGACCCGGATCAGGATAACGCTGAAGCTGGGCCGATGCAAAAGAAGCTGTGAAGAGGGCTACCATCATCACGGCTGTCTTAAGAGCGTAGTGAAAACGTTTCATTGGCTGGTTATTGGTAAAATATAGTAATTAATTGAAATTGGTTAATTTTCTCGTTAAGAGCCCGTTTACCAAGAACTGTTAAAATTTCATTTTGATCGAATATCAACGATAAAACACCCATATTTTGGCCATTTTCGATCTTTTCATCAGTCACGATGCCCGCATCGCTCCTTCTTCAAAAATCGAAACTGCCTAAAAATCTGTACATTTTCTCGTTAACATTCTTTAGTAGACCGGCTCTAAGTTTTTTCAGCATGCTTCTTTTTGGTCGGAGGCCATAGGAGAGGCTGATAGAAATTTCGGTGCAAGATATATAAAAATTGTTAAACCCGCAAATTCTTTAATTGAAAATTTGCAAAAATGAGTGTTAAATCCGAAATTTTGGTATGAAATCAGGCATAAAATATCTGTTATATCCCGAATTTTCTGTAATAAAAACGGCAGTAAGCCCTTAATATTGTCTTTATCCCTGTGAGAGGATTTATCCTGTCGCAATATTAGAATTCGAGTGAGAATTTGGCTGATTCGTGATTAATTCCGAACTTTGCAGTCATGAAATGGATTCAATCCCGATATCTTCGCATTTCCTTGCAGCCGCGTTCGGAATATTCTACCCTCATCAGGCTGGGTATCCCTGTCATGGTCACTCAGTTGGGCATCATAGTCGTGTCTTTTGCAGATACGGTGATGGTCGGGCGCTGCGGCACGCGCGAACTTGGCGCCGCGGCCTTCGTCAACTCCATCTTCACCATAGCGATAGTCATGCAATTGGGGTTTGCCAACGGACTGACTCCTCTGATCGGCGCGCTCTTTTCCCGCAATGACAAGCCGCGCACATCGCAGATGATGCGCGCCGGAGTTCTCGCAAATATTATCCTGTCGCTGGTCTTTACGGCCATTTTAGGAGTATTCTATTTCTTTCTTGACTATCTCGGGCAGCCGCCGGAGCTCATGGACCTTGCAAAACCTTATTATCTGATTGTCCTTTCTACTCTGCTCCCGATGGCACTCTTCAATGCCTTTCAGCAGACCTCCAACGGCTGCACCGATACGGCCACTCCAATGTGGATAATTGTCGGGGCCAATATATTGAATATCATAGGCAACTGGCTTCTTATCGGAGGCGAAGCCGGATTTCCCCGTCTCGGACTTTCGGGTGCGGGAATAAGCACCATGATAGCCCGCTATGTCGCTGTGATTGCAATAATTGCCGTCTATAAAATCAGTCGTCGACGCCGGTCATATCTCGAAGGCTGGAGAAGTGAGGCCCGCGAGGCTCTGAAGCCCGACATGAAGAGGGTCTGGCAGACGTCTTATCCCGTCATGATTCAAAGCGGAATCGAGTGTTTTCTATGGAGCTTCGGAGGAATTGTCTGCGGATGGTTCGGGACCATCCAGCTCGCATCCTATCAAGTCATTCTGACTATCTCCCAGCTTGGCTTCATGCTATATATGGGCTTCGGAGTGGCTACCTCCATCAGAGTAGCCAACCTGACCGGATTGAAAGATTTCAGCGGAGTGAGGCGCACTACCCTCGCCGGGCTGCATCTAATCCTCGTTCTGGCGACTCTGTCGTCGCTTCTTTTTTACTTCTGCACCGGCTCCATGGCTGCCTTCATCACTCCCGACCGCAATGTAGAACTCGCGGCCTTACCCATGATAGCTCCCCTGATCCTTTACCAATACTGCGATGCAGTGCAGCTCACTTATGCCAATGCCCTGCGGGGCACCTCCGAGGTGAAACCACTGTTATGGGTGGCAGTCATCGCCTACATTATCGTCGGCATCCCGGCAATGCTATGGCTGGCCAAGGGTCTGGATATGGGAAATGTCGGAGTCTATTACAGCTTCTCAATAGCCCTGTTCGTAGCAAGCGCCGGCCTATACTGGAGCTTCCGCCGGGCATTGCGCAGTCTTTCATTTCATAAGGCAGGACAGCAATCCGAAAATTGATCAAAATAAGGATAAACGGAGATTAAAATACTCCAAAAAGTAACAAAGATTAATAATTAAGGAGAATTTTAAGAGATTTTAAGACTTTGCAGTTTGTAGTCACACAGAAATTTTGTTATTTTGCAGTATGGGAAAAATCATAGCAATAGCCAACCAGAAAGGAGGAGTCGGAAAAACGACGACAGCGTTCAATCTCGGGTCATGTCTGGCCCGCGACGGCAAGCGCGTGTTGCTGGTAGATGCCGACCCCCAGGCCAACGCGACGAGCGGACTTGGAATAGATCCGGCATCTTCGGAGATCAGTGTCTATGAATGTCTCGTCGACGAATATCCCGCCGCTGATGCAGTCATGGCGACATGCGTCGAAGGGCTCGAAATCATACCCTCGCGCATCGATCTGGTCGGAGCTGAGGTCGAGCTGATGAATCGCCCCGACCGCGACCGCAAGATGTCGAGAGTCCTGAACTCGGTCAAGGATGATTATGATTATATTCTGATTGATTGCAGTCCTTCGCTGGGAGTCATCACTGTCAACGCATTGACGGCCGCCGATTCGGTAATTATTCCGGTTCAGGCAGAATACTTCGCTCTCGAAGGAATCTCGCAGCTTCTCAATACTATCCGCATCATCAAATCGCGGCTCAAGCCGTCGCTCGAAATAGAAGGATTCCTGCTGACGATGTACGACGCCCGACTGCGCCTGGCCAATCAGATCTACGAAGAGCTCAAAGGCCACTTCGGCGATATGGTCTTTAAGACAGTCATCCCCCGAAATATCAAGCTTTCGGAGTCACCCAGCCATGGTCTGCCGGTGATCCTCTACGATCCCGAGAGCCGGGGCGCTATAGCCTACAGTCAGCTCTCCCGAGAACTGATCAACCGTCATCGCCGTGCAAAGGTAAATGCCTGACCGACGGCGACCGAGGCGCGGCGGCTCCCGAATTCATGCCGCCCTGCTCTCCATCCTTAACGCTCAGTAAAACACAATGACACCAAAACGCAATGCACTCGGCCGAGGTCTCGACTCGCTGATTTCCATGTCGGAAATCCGCACCGACGGATCTTCAGCCATCAACGAAATAGCAATAGACCGGATTGACCCGAATCCGGATCAGCCACGCCGTATCTTCTCCGAAGAGTTGCTTCAGGAGCTGGCTGCCTCGATCCGCGAACTCGGCATCATCCAGCCTCTCTCGCTGCGCAGCAACGCCGACGGAAGATATCAGATCATAGCCGGCGAACGCCGCTGGCGCGCTGCTGCTATGGCGGGCTTGACCACTGTCCCTGCCTACGTGCGCACTGCTTCCGACTCCGAAGTCACGGAGATGGCATTGATCGAGAATATTCAGCGCGAGGACCTCAACGCAATCGAGGTCGCTCTCGCATTCAAGAAGCTTATCGACACGTATAGCCTCACTCAGGACCGCCTCTCCGAACGTCTGGGAAAGAAACGCGCCACGATAGCAAATCATCTCCGGCTACTTAAACTCCCGGCTGAAATCCAGATCGGTCTGCGCGACAGAAAGCTCGATATGGGCCACGCCAGAGCTTTACTCTCCGTAGCCAATCCCAAAAATCAGCTTAAACTCTACAATCGTATCCTCAAGGAGGGCCTGAGCGTGAGACGCGTCGAAGAACTCGCCCGCGAGATAAATGACGCCGAAGCCGCACCCTCAACCGAAGAACACCGCAAACGTTCCGCCAACTCCACAGGTAACTACGACTTCTTCGCCAAAGAACTCTCCAATTATTTCCCGACCCCTGTCAAATTCCAGCGAAAGGAAGACGGAAGAGGGTCGATTACTCTCAAATTCGAATCCGACGATGAGTTGCATCAACTTGTCGCCCTTTTCGAGAAACTGAAAAGCCGGTGAAGTCGCAGTCAGAAAAGTCACTTAGCGTCCGGCATCGACTCCTTCCCGGATTTCTCGCTCTGACGATGCTCTTACCCATCGGGAGTGATCTGGTGCGGGCTGCCTCGTTGCCTCAGATGGAAGAGCCATATCTTGAGGCGGAGATGCTCGTCAAAGTGCCCGGCCAAAAAGAGATGGAATCAGCGGAACCTGAGAATATCCCGGAATCAGCGGATTCCCTCTTATCAGGGGAGTCTTCAGAAAATCCGGAGGATAACGAAGAGCCTCTGACGGTAGTGACTGATCCCGACTCCCCGTACGGACTCGACGGTAAGCGCATATTTAATCCGGACCCGACACGTGCCGTCTGGCTGAGCGCCTTGTTTCCGGGTCTGGGCCAGATATATAACCGCCGATATTGGAAACTTCCGATCATCGTCGCCGGATATATGGGTCTGGGATATGGCACGAGCTGGAATGCCCGGATGTACCAGGATTATCAGCGCGCATACGCTGACATCATGGACGACGATCCGGACACAAAGTCCTATCTCGACTTCTTCCCGCCGACCGTCGACGAGTCGACACTCGACAAGAACTGGCTGACTCAGACTCTGAAAAGCCGTAAAGATTATTATCGTCGCAACCGCGATCTCTGCATCATCTGCTGCGTGGGCCTTTATCTCCTCGCCATGCTCGACGCCTACGTAGATGCCTCTCTGACTCATTTCGACGTCTCCGACGATATCTCGCTCGACGTCGCCCCTTCAATTCTCATCACTCCCGGAAGTCGCCGGCCGACCCCGGCCCTCAACTGGGCTTTCACATTTTAGGAATCAGATATAAGAGCTTACCCTCTCTATTATTTGATGCCTTAATTATTAAAACCGACTCCAATGAACCGCAGACTTATAATCCTCGCTCTGGCTGCCGCATCCCTCGGAATGTCATCAATGGCAAAACAGCCTGCAAGCGTGCTTGATCTTAAGGAATCAATCACAGACGATGCCATCATCTATCCCGAAAGCTTCGAGGCTGACGCTCAGAAGATGCTTGAATCATGGTATCTGAAAAACTATACCGACACTGACGACCGCTACCGCACTTCGGCTAATCCGTCGACCTCGGCGGCAGTCATGCGCCAGCGACTTGCAGAATTGCCGACGATAATCGACATGCCTTACAACCAGATCGTACGCAGCTATATTGACCGCTATATGGAGAAAGGGCGTCCGATGGTGGCCTCGCTTCTCGGATTGAGTACTTACTACATGCCTATCTTCGAGCAGGCACTCGAGGCCGAGCAGCTCCCTCTTGAGCTGAAGTATCTCCCCGTGATCGAGTCTGCACTCAACCCCAACGCCGTATCCCGCTCGGGGGCCGGTGGCCTCTGGCAATTCATGCCCGCTTCCGCCAAGGGGTATGACCTTGAAGTGTCGTCACTCGTCGACGAACGCCGCGATCCCTATAAATCATCGCAGAAAGCTGCCAAGCTGCTTCATGACCTCTATGATACTTACGGCGACTGGAGTCTCGCCATCGCAGCATATAACTGTGGCCCCGGAAATGTAAACAAGGCTATCCGCCGCGCCGGCGGCGATCCGCAGAAGCAGGATTTCTGGAGCATTTATAAGTATCTCAGTCCCGAGACCCGAGGCTATGTGCCGATGTTTATCGCGGCCAACTACGTGATGAATTATTACAAGGAGCATAACATATCCCCGGTGCTCCCGACCCGACCTCTTGTCACTGACACGATCGGAATCTCCAACCGCGTGCATTTCGATCAGATCTCCAACGTCCTCAATATTCCGATCGAGGAACTCCGGATCCTCAATCCGCAGTTTCGCGCGGACATAATCCCGGGATCGGCGAAGCGTCAGTATATGCTGATCCTTCCCCTGCAGCAGGTGCAGGCTTATATAATGAGCGAGCCTGAGATCCTCGCTTATGAAGCTGCCAAATATGCACGTCGCACGGATGCCAACCCCGGCGACCAATATGCAGCCGAAATAATAGAGTCCGATACTAATCCCCTTTTAGCTCAATCTCCGCTTGATGCCGATGACATGCTGGCGGAGGAAGATGAGGAAGATGTGGCCGTCGCTCCGCCGGCCCGTCAATCATCCAATATGCAAGGGAATACGCGCACGATCACCCATACGGTAGGGGAGAATGAGACAATCAACGATATCGCCGAGCTATATGAGGTGAGGGTGACTGATATCCGCAGCTGGAATTCATTGCGCCGTAACGCCGTACGCCCCGGTCAGAGCCTGACGATCGAGACGGCGGTGCCGGAATCGCGCCTGCAGGCCAACCGCACTCAGACAAAGCAGCAGCCCAAACAGCAACCCAAACAGACGGCCCCGGCTCAGACACAGACCAATAAGACTGTCACTCCCACTCCCAAACCCAAGCAGGAACAGCAGCAGGCCTCCAACAACAAGAAGAATAATAATAACAACAGTAAGCAGGTCGCAAGCAATAACAAGAACAATAACAAGAACAACAACAACAATAACAGCAAGCAACAGACTGCAAACAACAAGAAGAATTCCAAGCAGGAACAGCAGGCTAATAATAAGAAGGCAGGTAAGCAGCAGGCCAATAATAAGCCTACCGAGCATGAAATCAAATCCGGAGAGTCTCTGACCACGATTGCCAGAAAGCACGGCGTCACTATCGAAGAACTCAAGAAGGCCAATAACCTTAAGGATGACAAGATTCGTGCAGGTGAGTCGTTAAAAGTGCCTAAGAAGAGTGCCGCTTCTTCAAAGAATAGTAAGAATAATAAGCAAGAGCAGGCTCCTGCCAAGAAGAATACCAAGAAGAAGC
Organism: Muribaculaceae bacterium; assembly: GCA_029057985.1. Lineage (GTDB taxonomy): Bacteria > Bacteroidota > Bacteroidia > Bacteroidales > Muribaculaceae > Lepagella. The sequence continues at coordinate 52,395 of JAIDYR010000065.1, forward strand.
GCTGATCATCCGGATCTATAATTCATGATTTGAATCATAGACTTATTGATTGAAATCAGGAAGGGCTTACGATTATGTTTTAATTTGATCAACTACTTATATTACACATAAGGGACATGAATAGGAATCAGAAGATTATTCTCTGGGGAGCGGTTGGGGTTTTTGTCATCATGGTAGGTATGGTAGCGATGTTGCTGACTCGTACTAATGAGCAGAATGATGCCGTTAATGAAGCCATGGCCAAGGCTGATTCTCTGGCTCTTGCCAATGATCGCCTTCAGCTCACCAATGAGTTTAATCAACTCAATGCCGACTTTTCCCAATATGAAGATCAGCAGATTTATCTGAAGAATGATTCCCTGGTGCAGCAGTATAATCAGGCCCGAATGAAAGTTGAGGGTCTGCTTAGGGAATTGAACGCAGAGAAGGCCAACAATGCCAAGAATAATGCACAGAACCGTAAGCGTATTCAGCAGCTTGAGGCGGAAATTGCGTCCCTTAAGAAAATTGTGCGTCATTATCTGGAAGAGATCAAGCGTCTTGGAGAGGAAAATGAAGGATTGAAGAAAGAGATTCAGGAAGTCAATCAGCGCAATGAGCAACTTGTGGCGCGTGCTGACAACGCCGAGCGCGACAATGCAGTCTTGACGCAGGAAGTGACCAAGGCAAAGAAGCTCTCGATAAGTGGGTTGTCGTTCTCAGCCTATAATAAGAAAGGTAAGAAAGAGAATAAGATCAATAAGGCTACGTCATTAGGAGCATCTTTCTCGATCAATCCGAATGCAACTGCCTCAGCCGGAATGAAGACAGTCTATATGCGTGTGATTTCTCCGGATGGTACGGTGCTCGGGGGCGGTCCTTCGTTCTCCTACGATGGCGCATCATTGCAGTCGAGTGGCTCGAAATCCATTGAATACGACAACGGCGAGGTCCACGTGACTATATATACTCAGGTCAACACAACGCTGACCCCCGGAGACTATAAGGTAGAGATCTTCTGCGACGGGGCTCGACTCGGCTCCCGGTCATTCAATATGAATAAATGAAAAAGTGAAAAATGAATAAGTGAAAGCGGCTCGTGCTTATGCGCGAGCCGTTTTTGAATGTATTTGATAATAATGTATTTGGTAATATAGTTTCGCTTGCGAAACTATATGGTTATACAGGAATAGGGCGAAGCCTGTAAAATACCTTATGCCCCGGGTAGCGCAGGCTATGACCGGGCGCGTAAGATACGGGCATAAAAAGAGTCGATGCAAATCCCGAAAGGGGAAAAGCATCGACTATGTTTTTTCTGTCTGAGATTCGTATCTCTTTCAGAGGATGACTCGGAGAGCTAATTATTTAGCTTCAGCAGAATCAGCCTTTACTTCCTCAGTAGCGGGAGCTACTTCAGTTGCAGAGTCAGCAGCTGCGTTAGTGTCTTCAGCTACTTCTTCAGTTGCGGGAGTAGTGTCAGCAGCTACAGAGTCAGTATTAGCAGCTTCCTTAGAGGAGCAAGATACGAGTGCTACGCTGAATACAACAGCGAGAGCGAGAATTACTTTCTTCATTTTCTTAAAAATTTAAAATAATAAAACAATGTTTTTTTGCTATCAAAAACGATGCAAATTTACTAACTTTTTCCTAAACAGCAAAAGATTGCCGGATAAATATTGCTAAAATAGCTTATATTTAACATATATTAACAGTAGGCGGATTAATTTACGCTCCCACAAGACCAGCTTGCAGGAGCGTATATTAATGGCACTTCCTAAATATATCTTTCTGTCAACTACTAGATTATATCTTAATTAATGCTGACTCAGAGAGATTGATGCGTGAAAATTGGCCATCTCGACAGCAGCTACGGCTGCTTCTGCGCCCTTGTTGCCAAGTGCGCCTCCGGCGCGATCTTTGGCTTGCTGAAGATTATTGGTTGTGATAACGCCGAAGATAAGAGGTGTCTCTCCCCGAGCATTTATGGCAGCGGCTCCTTGGGCAGCTTGCTGACAGACGTAGTCAAAATGAGGAGTATCGCCTCTGATTACGCATCCGATGATTATGACGGCCGACGGGCGACGGCGTGCCAGTACGCCCGCTGCATTGACGAGTTCGACTGTGCCGGGGACTTCATGGAGTCGGATATTCTTTTGACGCGCTCCTGCTTTGAGAAGGGTTTCGACTGCCGCATCGCGCAAGGCGTGGGTAATCTCCGGATTCCACTTGGCGGTGACTATATCGCAAGTGAATATATCTTTATCGAAGACGGCGGGAATCTCGAGTTCCGTGCCGTTAGTATTCAGGATGGTCATAATTTTATTTTTCTTAAAATAAAATTAAAGTTATAAGTTATGAAAGTTTTGCTTGCGAAACTTAGAGCCTGTTTACTAAGAACTGTTAAAATATCATTTTGATAGAATATCAACGATAAAACGCCCATATTTTGGCCA
>JAIDYR010000066.1 GCA_029057985.1 Muribaculaceae bacterium
TCGGTCCGAAGTTTCTCAAAACTCTGGACACCTACCGGATACTTTATCTGCATGTTTTCCTTGACCATATCGCAAAGTTAATACTTATTTGCCAATTCTCCAAAATACCGGATACTGCTACGCCGGATTATTCCACTGATTACTCTATATTTACCACATTACGAAGAATGGTCGCTGACTGATTGTGTCAGCGACCATTCTTCGTAATATGGATTTCTTTTGATTATGTCAGTTCTCTCAGTGCTATCCGGATAGCACTGAGGAAGATTATTCGATTACTTCGATCTCATTGATCAGGCTGACGCCTCGGACGCCGAAGTTGGTCTTCGCTACGTTGCCGCGGATGCGGACCTTGCGACCGAGCATTCCGGGATTTTTAACAAGTCCGTAGGCGTCTCGCAAAGCAAGATCTGAAAGCGATACAGGCACGGATTGAGCTATACCTTCACCGACATTCTCTATGCCGATCAATGAAGCGCTCTGGCCGAGAATAATGTTGTTGCCATTATAGTCTCCGCGATCATAACCGCTGAAATGTGCGCCTTTTTCAAAATCACGTCCCGATATCCAACCGACTACGTAGCCCTCGACATAGACATTCGTCAGGTCTACGTCATCCACTGCCTTGAGATATGCTACGGTGAAGGGAGAGTCTTTAGTGCCGTTGCCTTGGCCCGTCACGCCGGGGATTACCTGCCCTGCAACCTCAAAGTCGGAGAAGGCATCCCCAACTTCAGTGATGCCGTGCATCCCGAGCCATTCATTCATCGAACCTTTTACCACGAGCTTCTTACCGAGCACATCGGGATTATCGAGGAGGTTGACCCATTCGCGGATACGGGAGCCTGCGGGAAGCTCTACAATCATCATCTTCTCAAGATCTCGGCAAGAGGCTTCGGCAGCTATTACCACGTTATTGTCGTATTCAGCCTCCGATGCCGTAAAGGATATCTGATCGAGATCCGTCACTGTGCCTACACCGGCCTTGACAGATCCGATAATGACGCCTTCTACCCAACCATTGCGGCCATTGTCGTTCATCTCCAGCGCTTTCTCAACCGGATAAGGATGCTCACGAGTACCTGCATCGTCGAAGATGAGATCTTCCTTCCCGCGGAGCAGAAGCTGCCAGGAGTCGCCGTAGCGGGAAAGAATACCGCGCACAGTGCCTGTGCCTTGAGGAAGAAGGTCGTTGTAGAAGGAACTGTAGCCGGAGCAGCGGACGTTGAGCGTAGCGCCGTTGGCATCTTTGATATAGCGGTCGGCATTGTCCTGGTAAGGAGCGAATGTCGTCTCCCCGTCGGCATCGACAAATGATACGTTGGGGAACTCCACAAGCTGGCTCATCACATTGACGTATTCCTCACCCGCAGCCGGAATCTCGCTGAAGGAGCGGAATATGAGGCAGTAGGGATCATCAGCAGGCTGAGGCTTGCCGTAGTTGACATATTTGAAGTTCTGATTGGGAAGTCCGTTGAGCTGTGCATGAGCCTTGAATGTGTCGTAAGCCATGAAGGTGATCTGAGGCATACCGTTGTATTCACCAAGCATACCGAACTGGATGTAATTGTTATACATGCCCATCCACATTTCAGTGGCATTCAACACAACCTCCTGGCCAAGACGATAGTCGATATACATTGAACTCTGATTTATCGACATGGCTATCGCGGAGGTCTCGTCCTGAATCACGAGAGATTTGTAGATATTACCGGAAGCATCGGAGGAAATGACGCGGCCATGGATGATATATGGCACCTTGGCGTCCGGATCCTTATATGGGAGCTTGACGGCGAGTTCATCGCCGAAAGACGCCTTCATCTCGGCGATGGTCGTATTCGGGACCAGAGTAGCCTGAGGCACGTCGAGCGCAGGCTCGTCGTAGTGGTCCTGACAGGATGTCAGAAGGCCTGCGACGATAAGTCCGAGTCCGAGAATTGAATATGATGTTGCTTTCATATTGAAGCGATATTAAGTAAGTTCTAAAAATTAAACGCTGTTTGTGATTACAAATGTTCTTCCTTATTCTTCAGTGAGTTCGTAGAGCTCGGCGCCGTTGCCTTGATAGAAGGATAGGCCTGTGGTCCCGATATTGCCCTTGGCAGCGTCGTAGATCATGACTACGTTGCGGCTGACGTTGAGGATCCTGAAGATTCCTTCTTCATCCGCTGTCAGACTCCAGCGATAGTATTCCTGAGGAGTCATGGCTACATTGAAGTTTGTGAAGGTCCCTTTCATGAAGATATATCGGCCGTAGCAGTCCATCAGAGTGTATTCCCCTTCGGAACCCTCGATCTCGGTCAGGGTAAAGGCATTGTCCTTCTTGGATTCAAACTGACCGTCGGCAGGCTTTACGCCGCTAACTCCGAAGTTTCCGTAGCTGTAGGCGTCGGAGAGGGGTAGCATGATACGGTTGGAATCGAAGACGATAGCGTATTTCTTGCCGGACTCAATAGTTGTCGCACGACGGAATTTACCTATTGTCGACGGATCGATTACTTCCCATTCAGCCGGATCAGCACCGCCGATGTTGAAGTCTGTGATTCCGAAGTCTGACGAACCGTTCTGTCCTCCATGGGCCGACCAGTATCGGAATCCGATATAGACGGTGCCGCTATATTCAGAAAGATCGATGTCGCCGCTGCTTACCCATGAGCTGTAGCCGCTCTCGGGAGCCTGGGCGATGACGCAATCAAGCTTCACAGGATTTCCGGTCTGCGGATTGCGGGAAGTCATGATGTAGACTTCGAGAGTAGACTCATTGGCATACGCTCCCTGAGTCGAGAAACTGAGTGTCTTCTCGCGAGCCTTATCGAGATCGAAGGCGGGACTGATGACCCAGTTTTCGTAGGGGCCTCCTGTCGCAGTCCCGAGATAAGCTGAGCAAGAGAGGAAGCAGACGCCGCTGTTGGTCTTCCAATACCAACCGGAAAGTCCACCCTTTAACATGATTGTGCTCCATCCGCGCTCCAGATAATAGTTGACATCGCGACTTGCCGTGAAGTTGCAGAAGTATGAGTCGCCTATTTCTCCGACAGGTTCTTCATAGCGTCCTTTTGGACCCCAGTTGTAGTCGTTGGCCTGACGCACTCCGTAAGCTCCGCAATATTTGGAGCCGGTAGTGCCGCGAAGGCTTACCTGGCGATTGAAGTTGGAGGGGTTATCCGCGAGGTTGAGAGCGGAGCGCACCGCTCCTGAAGGGAGCTGGACAGTAGCGCAATCCTCGACGGAATATCCAAGGCGTTCCCATTCGGCCTCATCGTATGGATATTGGGCTATGAGCATATTGGTCTGGACAGCCCCGTCAGTGCCGATGGTAGCCCCTTTCATCGTGTTGGAGATGGAAGTATCGATGAATCCGACGATATAGCCGGTCACCCAGTTGGAAGTGCGCTCGCCGACGATGGTGCCCAGATGAGCCTGCCATGCCTGAAGAGGATTCTCCCATGAGCCGTCGCCGATGACAGGAGCGGGCATCTCGACAGGGGCCTGCGCGAGTTCGTCGTCACACGACGCCAGAGGTGCACCCGCGCATAACGCAGCTGCAGCCAGAAATATATATTTTGCTATTCTTTTCATAAGAATTTGGAGTTGTTGAATTGTATGATATTTTTTGCAGTCCCTGAATTTCAGAGACCTTCAATCATAAACTTAGAATCTTATGCCGACATTGAAGAATACGCGGATTCCCTGCGCATAATAGTAGCGGTTGGGGAATTTTGTAAGGGAATAGTTGGTATAGTCGATCTTTGATTCCTGGAATCCGCCGGTCTGGATATTGCGGTTGTTGAGAAGATTATTTACGTTGAGATTGAAGTTGAGGGCGCCAAACTTCGTATAGAGTATCTTGCCGATGGAGAGATTCATTACGAAGGAGTTCTTGAGTTTATCCTGGTAGGCGAACTCTGCGAGGCGCTCGCGGTATTCCTCCTCTGAGGTGCAGAATTTCCATAGGCCGGGCATCTCTTCATGGCGTGTCGGAGCGAGATCGACGTAGCCGTCGCAGAAGTAATTGGCGTTAAGTTCGAAAAACCAGTTTTTAGGAGCCGCGTAATTCAGTGCGAGGCCATAGGCCTGCTGAGGGCTGCCTCCGACATGGTAGTTCTTGATGTAGGTCGCGCGGGTGACATCGTCCATAGCGCCGTTCTGAGCGGAGCGTACGCCGGTAGGATTATTGCGGTAGGTATAGCGTGAGAAGCTTCCTGTAGCGGTAGCGCTGAGTCCGTCGATGATCTTGACCGTCATGCCGAGTTCGATACCCTTACGTTCAGTCTGAATGCCGGAGAGAGTATAGGTCATCATTGTTGCCAGGTCATAATCGTAGAAGTAGCGCTGATTGGTGCCGTCCCATATTTCATTCCAGTATCCGGTGATAGATCCGCGGAAGCGGGAGTAATTCCAGGTATAGGAGAGATCCGCACCGACATATTTCTCTGATCTTAGATCGGATATGGCCTCATCCTTGATGCGGGCGTTGACGTAAGCATTGTTGAGCATCGGGGCGCGAGTGCCTACGCCAATGTGGCCGACGATATAGTTGCGGCCATTGATTTTCCAGGTAGCACCGGCCTTAAACTGGCCGTTGAAGAAATTATGCACTTCCCCTTTCCCCTTGGATTGCTCTGGGAATCGACCGTTGCGCATGTGGCCGTCGCGCCAATAATTGGTATTGGAGATTTCAGCAGCGTAGTTAACGTTGAAGTGGCGAGTATTCCATTCGTTCTGGAGCCATGCGCGGGCGCGGGTGGCATGGATAGTATAGTTATAACCGTAAATGTCGCCTTCGGTGACTTTGCGGTCGGGGTTGTCGAGGTCATTCTGGAGTTTATCCTGATTTCCTGCGAAGTCACGCTCGGAGAAGTTGTCGATATCAACCCAATATTTGGCGCCGAGCAGATTGCGGACCGTCTGATAATAATGAGCGGAAGTGTAATCGACGCTTACGCCTCCCTGCAGGGTGAGCAGATCCGAGATGCGATGGTTGAGAGTGGAATTAAACATGAATACGCTTTGATTCTGATGCTCATCGCGAAGGATATATGAAGCGCGGCCTTTATATTGCGGATCGCGGTCGAAGTATTGGTCATTGAGGAGGTTGGCCTGATAGATGCCGGCCCAGTCGATCTGGCGGGCATTGACGTCATTCTCCCAAAGATATTTTACATCCTGGTACTGCGCCTCCTGGGCCAGATAGAGCTGAGATTCCTGAGAGAAGGGATCTGAAGGATCGTAAGTAGCTGTCGGAAGATAGAATGAGGGGAGGTTGCGATAATAGTTAGGACGCGGATCTGCCGCCTGGTACCAGTCGAAGCTCGATTTGGCGTAAGCGTTGTGGCGGAAAGCGAGAGCAGTATTGAGCGATGTGCCCATCTTCGGTTTCCAGAGCCAGTTGAGCATCACGGAAGGATCGAAAGTAGTATAGATTCGGTCGGATATCTTCTTGCCATTGAGATATCCCCAGTCGGGGTTATAGAGGTTTGAGCCGGCGAGATCATAAGCTTCCTGGGTGGCGGCATTGTTGCCTGCGCGCTGTGTGGGCGCACCCCATGTTGTCAGGTTAAGCGAATGATAGTCGTTGAAGACCTTCTGGAGCGAAAGGCTATAGCCGAAGGAGTTATACCATGTGCCCTTGATTACACCTTCCGGAGAGTACCTGCCGATTACGGATGCCGAGAATGCCCAGCCGTGGGAGTTAAGTCCGGTATTATACTGAAGCATGGCGCGGAGCATATAGTTGGAATTGGTATATGCGACCGATCCGCGGAAGCCCGGCGCATATTGGGAGGCATAGGTAGTGAAGTTCTGCGATCCGCCGAGGCTGCCGAAGCCGTAGGACGCCGACGACAACCCTATGTCGGTCGATTTATTACGGAAAGCCGAAGAGGTCATGCCGCCCAGACCGGAGAAGTTGAATGAATGGCGCATGACGTCGTTGTATTGCACGCCGTTGATATAGCCGGACTGCCAGTTATTGTCAAGACCACGCATGCGATAGCGCACTACTGAATACTGATAGCTTGCGGCCTGATAGAAGATATCGTCGGTAGCGCCTTGGATTGTGCCGACGGATTGCTGACTGGATTCGTCATCATCGATCTCTGCTTCGTCGAAGATGAAGGAGTCATTATTGAGGGTCGATCCGTCGTAGCCTGAGATGCTGAGGCGGATATCACCGAGATTTTTGACCATGTCGCGCAAAATGTCGACATCAAGATAAAGGTCGTCATAGCCGTATGCTATGATCTGCAGCACGTCCGTGCCGGACTCTGCATTCGAGATCTGGAAAGAGCCTTCAGCATCGCTGACTACCATGATACCCTGGTCACTCAGCAGCACGTTGGCATTCTCGATAGGTTTGCCGTTCTTGGCGTCGAGTAATACGCCCTTCACCCCCGTCGGGGCAGCAAAGGCGCCGACCGAAGCGACAACCGTCAGAATTATGGAAAATATATGTCTCATTTTATTTAATTTTTTCAATTACTCCCCTTCTCCCGCGCAAAGCGCCTCACGCTTTAGTCCTTACCCTGCAATCATCGCTCGCGAGGATTGCCTTACCCCGCGCAAAGCGCCTTACCCCGGCCAAAGCGCGATACGCTTTGGCCCTTACCCCGCAATCAGCGCTTACGCTGATTGCCTTACCCCGGCCAAAGCGCGCCGGCGCGCTTTGCGACTGATTTATTTGACTTCTTTGACAAGATAGATTTCTGTCGGGAAATGGTCGGAATAGCCGTTGGTCCAGGCTCCGCCTGAGAATGTGCGGTGGGGATAGCCGCGGTATTGACCGTCCTGCTGCTTGAGGAATTCCTTATTGAGAACTTCAGCGCTTCGGAATTTCAAACCGCTTTTGCCTTGGAGAAGATTATAATTGATAATTATCTGGTCAAAAAGATCCCATTGGCCTCTATAGATATAGCTGCCGATTCCATCATCGAGTTTCTTCCAGAAGGGATTGTAAAATCCGCCTTCTTTGCAGTCTTCGGGATTTCTGACAGCGCCCAGAGTCACTGAGCAACTCCGGTCGGAGGGATCATCGTTGAGGTCACCCATGATGATAATGCCAATGTTGGGATCGACCTTCATCAGGGAGTCGCATATCTGACGGGTCAGCGAAGCTGCCGACTCTCTAAGCCAGCTGCTCTCTTTGGAGCCTCCGCGACGCGAGGGCCAGTGGTTGACGATCACCGCTACCCGGTCGCCACCCAACAACCCTACCACACACATCTGATCGCGGGTCTTGAAATATGGCAACTCAGGCACTACAAGAGTATGATTGGTAGTGCGGATAGGACGGAAAAACCGGGGATTATAGAGAAGACTGACGTCGACGCCCCGTCGATCGGGGCTGTCGTGATGGATCACCTTAAGGCCCCAGTCCTTGATAGCTTCTGCGTTGACAAGATCTTCGAGGACACTCCTGTTCTCGATCTCACTGCATCCGATGATGGCCGGCCCCATGGGGGTGGCTGTGGTAGTCATCTGGGAGATAGCGTAAGAGAGATTCTTGATCTTAGATTTGTATTTATGACTATCCCAACGATTTTTCCCTTCCGGAGAAAATTCGTGGTCGTATTTACCATTGTTATTGATAGTGTCAAAGAGGTTTTCCAGATTATAGAAAGCGACTCCGAACATCTGCATCTTCTTTCCGCCGCCTGACGCAGGATCCTCTGCCGGCGCAGCCTTGGAGGCGAGACCCCAGCCTATCAATCCCGCCAACAAAACGGAAAGACTAATTTTTCTAAAATTCATGATTACGGAAGTTTTTTAGTTAGAAGAATCGCGTATCTTCACCGGTCATGGTCGACAGGATCGCATTTGCCAGCGATGAAGCTCCGATACGGAAGAGATCCTGATTGAGCCATTCGTCGCCCAAGACCTCCTTGACAATGGCATAGTACTGCAACGCTTCTTCGGAAGTGCGGACCCCTCCGGCTGCCTTGAAGCCTACCTTACGCCCCGTAGTCTGATAGTATTCCTTGATACACTGACACATCACCCATGCGGCCTCCAAAGATGCTCCGGGGTAAATCTTGCCGGTAGAGGTCTTGATAAAGTCTGCTTCGGAATACATCGCCAGAATCGAAGCTTTCTTGATGTTTTCAGCAGTCTTAAGGCATCCTGTCTCAAGAATCACCTTGAGTCGGGCATCGCGGGCAGTGTGCTTGAGTTCGATTATCTCGTCAGTGAGACTTTCATAATCGCCGTCAAGAAACTGACCTATATTCATCACTATATCCACCTCATTGGCGCCACCGGCACATGCCAAAGCAACGTCGGCAACCTTCACAGCCTGGAAAGTCTGGCTTGAGGGGAATCCTCCCGCTACCACGGCAATGTCTACTCCGGGCACGTCAAGATGAGTCTTGACAGTCTCGGCGAAATTTGAATAGACGCAGATAGCGGCTACATTCTTGTACTGGGGATAATCGCTGTCGAAATCGTTGACACGCTGCGTAAACCGGGCCACACTGCTATCGGAATCCTCCGTAGAGAGTGTGGTCAGATCAATACTGCTGAAGAGAAGTTGCCAGACTTCGGGCGATGCGTAGTCCGGGGCCTTCTCTACAATTTTCTTTACTTCTGCCGCAACTGCGGCGTCGTCGCTGAGCACTTTGCTGGCGGCGAGTGCTTCCTGGTATTTATCCATAATATCGATAGGTTACTATTTAAGTCTTTTTAGGTATTTTTACAAAATTATTTCAATCTCGCGAAATATCCAAAAATTATTAGCCCGAATTTAAGATTTTTTACAGAATATACTGATAAATACCATTTTTTCAAATCTAATCCTCCCATTCCCATTTTGGGCAACGTACCCCCCCAAAAAGCACTGTAGCATGTAGCTCCGCTCTCTTCGGTTAGGTTATGATTCGGGAACTTCACCGAAGAGATGAGGAATTAAGTATAAGTGATGGTTTGCCTGAAGATTTACTACGGGACGGGATTCTCTAAGAAGTGAGGGATAGGCAGAGGGATTGCTACGGATGGGATGCCCTAAATCGGTGATAACTGAGGCGGCGAAGCGAGCCGTCTCTGCGTTAGTTCTGCCGGTTGAGCGGGGAAACGTTCTGCGTGCGTGAGGTAAATTCGTTCCCAACTCAGGTATAAGGATGCGTGCGCGGTGAAGGAACTTATAGACCTCACGCACGCTGAACCGGCTCGCGCTGATCGAGCAGAACCGGCGCAGAACTTGTATTCCTTTTTTTATTACGCAGAGGATTTTATAATTCGTTGTGTTTTTTATCTCACGCAGAGATACGCTGAGGCGCTGAGCTGTACTTCTGAATGGCAAGTCCGTTCGGGTTGCGGGGAGGCTGAGAGCGCTGAGGGGCGCGTCGCTCCGCTCGCTTCAGTTAGGTTATGATTCGGGAAGTTTCTATTCAGGATGGTTTGATCGGGTCTAAATCAGATTGAGGCTGCATCGTAAGAAATTACGATGCAACCTCAATAGATTATTTATGGATGATATTACTTGCGGTCTATATGACGCGAACGATCGGAGAAGCGATTAACGTCCAGCGGATACCACTACCTTCTTTGCGACATTACCCTGGCGGAGGATATATATGCCGTTGGCAAGACCTTCGGTAGACGTGCCGGCGAGTCGGCCATCAAGGCCATAGACTTCGTAGGGAGCGGAATAGTCGATGACGGCAGGAGCGGACTCCTCGATGCCGGTCTCTTCGACACCACCGGGTACTGCACTGTTAAGGATTCTTACCTCAACCTTCTTGGTATTGGCATAGAGGGTCTCGGCCGTGATGTAATAAGCCGACAGATCCGTAGCCGCAGTGACGCCGGGTTGGAGTGTTACTACGCCGTCGGTAGTGACTGTGGCCACTTCGGGATCGGTAGTGTTCCAGAAGACATAGGGGAGCGATGCTTCTTCAGGGCGTACCGTGGCCGACAAGGTTATGACGTCGTACTCATTGCCATTGATAACGTTAGGCCCGTCGTTGCGCAGATATGTAGGCGCTGTGAGCAGGTCGCTTTCAAGGCGGCCCCAGAAGTTGGCGGAATCAGCAAATTTCTTCTTGGCTGATTCTCCGTCCACCATAAACTTGAAGTCATAATTTGAGAATATGTTTTCTCCTACGGCGGGCACATCCTGGGCCGTAATGGCCAGAGATGATACCGGACTGTTGACGAATGCATCAGTTTCGATATGGTGGATGCCGTAGCCGATAACCACGTCAGTAATCCCGGTCTTAGCGAAGGCCCCGGTCTTGATAGTCTGCACCGATGGAGGAAGCACCACCTGCGTCAGGCCCTTACAACCTTCAAAGGCGTGTTCGCCGATAGATTCTATGTTACTTCCGAAGGTGACTTTCGTAAGAGTCTGGAATCCGGCGAACTCGCTGTCAAGCACTTCCTTCACGCAGTTGCCAAGAGTCAGAGTCTCGAGGGCTGAATAACGCTGCATCAGATTGGAGGAGTGAGGACGGCCAACGTAGAGATTCCGAAGACTATAATCCGGTAAAGCCAATTTGCCTACAGTCAGCAGTTTCGGTCCCTCTTCAATTACGATGCTCTCCATCGAACAGTCCATGAATGCGGTGTTCCCGATCGTCTCCACCGAATTGGGGATTGTCAGTGAAGTGAGTCCTGTGCAACCCTGGAACGCTCCGCCACCGATTGAAATGACAGAGTTTGGCAGGCGTAGCGATGTGAGATTCTTGCAGCCGTGGAATGCATAGATCCCTATTGATTTAACAGAAGCGGGTATTTCGACAGAATTGAAATCTCCGCCTTCGAAAGTCCGGTTGCCGATAGCGGTCACATCATCGGGAATAACGAGGTCGGAGATGTATTCTCCGGCGATGTAGAGTTTATGGCCCACTGAGAGTGGATTGCTCTCAAAGTTGATATTCAGAAGAGACTCCATGCTTGCGAACTCTACCTTTTGAAGATCGCATCCCGAGAAAGCTCCGGAGCCAATTGACTCAACCCCCGCGGGTATAGATATTTCTTGCAGTGGATAACAAATTTCGAAAGCATTTTTCCCAATGGACTTAAGTGAAGGCGGCAGAGTAATCGACATAAGATTTGTGCAGTGGCCGAATGCTGCTTCTCCTATGAATGTTAGATTATCAGGCAGGACTACGGAGACAATCCATTTAGTCCCGGTGCCTCGAATGGCATTTTTAGCAATGCCGGTGACGCGATATGAGATCCCGTCGTTTGTTACTGTTGCCGGCACTATGAGATTGATTTTGGGGTGTCCCAACTCTTCGTCATCCTCAGCCTCGTAATCCGGATAATACTTCGAGACGTAGACAGTAGTCGGATCGCTTTCCTGAACTGTATATCCGAGCTTTTGACCCTCGTAACCGTAACTGAAGGTCTGAGCTAAAGACGGTAGCATCATACCGGCACAAAGCAGGAAACAAATAATTTTCTTCATAATGCTTATAAATTAGGTTAATTAGGTTGTGCTTCAGGAATAAGATTATAACCTCCAATGATTCCCGTTTCCGGGAAAAGGAATTGATCAGAAAGTTCTTCGTAAACTATTTCGTTTCCATCGAAGTCTGCTAACATATTATTAAAACCTGCGTTGGTTATAGCGTAATATCCATTCATATAATAATCATTTCCCCAAATGCAGTTGTATAGAGTTGTAGTATTTAAAGACATGATAGGATTACCATCTTCATCTGCAGCATATTTGGTAATACTTTGAAAACCATCAATTATCCAGTATCTGTATATGGGATGACGGAGATAAGTCGTATCTTCAAGGGAAATTGATTTTTGTAAAGGCATAGAAAAAGCTATAAGAGGAGATGGAAAGGTCGGACGCTTAAAAGTTGCATATTCATGAGAACGAGCACTTAAAAATAATTTAATATTTGCAGTGTGTTTAATTGAAGAAAAGGGATTTTCATCACCATTAATCCAAAGTGATGGCGCTCCCAAGCCTAATATTTTAAGTGCATTATCAACATATTCCGGAGTGATTTTTCTTGTCCAATCATCGTGTCCAGACGAATCTGCGACATAATCTTGAAGTATCGCACGCGTGTTTAATGCCCTGAGAAGTTTATATACTTCCGATTTCAGTGGACTTGTTCTTGAGATATATTTCCAATTGATATTCTCATCTCCAACTATTTCAGGATGTAAATAATAAGCAAGAATTTTTGCTAATGCACAGGCAGCTGTCGTAATATTAGCGGACCCGCCGTTATTGGTGACACCTGGAATATCGTTGTACGTCCAATCTGCATATTGCGAACATAAGATCGGATTCGCTGAATCTTCAATTTGATATATTGTATTTTTCCACCCGGAGACGATTGGTCCTCCATCTCGAGTCAAGGGTTCATGGTTTGCAGATACTTCGCGAACGCGGCGGAAGAAGTGAGCGAGAACGGGATTATTCACTGAGTCGGAGAATTCCAGATGTCCTTTCGGTGAGATCGCGTAGACTCCTCCATTCTTGGCCTGAGCATCGAGAAGCGCGAAGCCCATGTTATCGGCATAGTTGACGAGATATAGGGTAGTATCCTGCTCGCCGGAGCGCGTCATATCATTGCAGACAAACTGAATATCCGCCACTTCGCGGTTAACGCCTCGTGTCTGAGGGTCAAGTTGACCCATCAGTTCCTCGGCGTAAGCCAGAGCATACTCGAGATTCGTCTTGGGCGACGAACTACCTTCATCAGCGACTCTCAGCTCCGGAGCGTCGCCGGCGCAGCTTGCGAAAATCACCGCAAGAACTGCGAAGAAGAATGATTTTTTCATAGTTTGAAAATTTAAGTGAATATTTATTTTGTATCATTTTCGATTTAAAACCATGTCGGCGGCGGGAGAGATCCCCACCGACATGGTCCTCTTGGGCATGCCGAAAGAATCAGAGGATGATCTTTCCTTCGCCGATCCAGTTCTCACCCTGCAGGGATATGACGTGCAGACCGGGAGTAGTCAGTGTAAACGTAGCATTCAAAGTCTGTGAAGATCCTTCGAGCGCTCCGCTCACGCTATATACGTATACACTGCCTTCCAAATCCTCGGGTGCCGATACCATGAGTATACCCGTCTCGTCGTCGAAGGTCACTTCGATAGGAAGATTCATGGGTATTCTTCCGATCGACCCTGAGGCGGTGCCTCCTTGTCTTTTCATGATAGGAATAGTCACACGTGTAGGTTCTGCTGAAACAGTAAATACGCAAGTAGCCAAAATAAGACCACTGAAGAGTATTTGAAGTTTCTGCCTCATGCAATCAATTTTGCATTTTTTCATTTTGTAGGTTTTAAAGTTGTTAGAAATTGATTATCGCCGCAAAGATATAACATTGTGGCATAACAAAGCAAATATATTGAGTTTATATTGGCAATTTTTATTTAGCTAATATATAGATACTTATCTAAATATCTATTTATATTTAGAATCTACAACCACATCTACATATCACATTGCTGTCAAGAGCGCACCAAAACTCGACAGAATATCTGAGTTGGAAGTGGGATTGCTCTATCTATCTTTTAATATTTCTAAAACAGAGGAATATTCACACCAATAGGATTTCTCTGAGGAATGAGCACTCTAAACCTTATACAATTATTATGTTTTTTGTATTTTTGAAGGCTATCAAAACCTATTCCTAAACATCTCTTTTCGATCTTATGAATGTAAAAGAAGCTGTGTTTGTGACACAGCTTCTTTTTGATAAATATCCAAATTTTAACAGAGAATCCTATATTCTGTTTTAACGATATCAATTCAAGAATTTGAGAATTGCATCTGAAGATAATCGGACAGATTGGTTACATCTGCCGGCAATCCCAGTTTTTTACGTATTCTGTATGTTATATTATAGATGGCCTTGATCTTCAAATAGGCCGCAACATCCCGGGTATTGAGACCTATAGAAAGAAGTGACAGATAATTAAGCTCTGTAATAGTAAGAGGGGGATCGATATTGTCACCTAAAAAGTCGCCATAATATCCTTGAAAGAATTCTCTTAAAGATGCAAGAAAATCGGCTTGATTATCATGGATGTCATTAAGTTCCTTATCTAATGATTCATAATCAAATTCTTCGCCTCTAATTTTAATTGCCATTAGATTATTTATACTTTTAAGTCTTTTATTCACTACGCGTCTAAGCTCCTCGTTTTTAACCTTTACATCTGTAAGCTTATTCTTCTCCCATTCAATCTTTTGTAGCGTCTCTTCATAAGTTTTATATAATGTGTTGTATTTCCTATTTTTATTATAATTAAGTTTTACCAACATTAGAATTATAGCCAAGCTTACTATTATTAATGCAATATACCATTTTTTACTTCTCTCTTTTTTAAGTAGTTTCTTCTCTGCTTGAGACTCTATTTCAAATTTTTGAGCAGTAAACATGATACTGTCTCTAAAGCGAACATTGACAAAATCTTCAAAATTTATCAATATTTCTTTATAACCGCTCAGCAATTGTTTATCATTGCCACTAAGTTCTAATATGTCGTTTCGTATCCCCTTATATTTAAGGCTATCAGAAGCCGAATGAATGTTATCTAAAGGAGGAAGATATGACAAGGCTTTATTAGCATCCCCCAGCCTTGTCCACCCCATAGATAAATCTAGCAGTGTCTCGCTTGACTTATTCTGTAGGCTATCAACTTCTATTAGTAATTCTTTGAGTTCACCATCAGGTTTACTTACAATATAGGCCACCAACATTGCATTTGGTAAATATTCAATCTCATCAAAGTATTTAGGTATGGCCGACCCATATTCTATCAAAATTGAGTCAATCAAATCTTTATCGGCAATAGTAGCTGCTCCATCCAAGGCGCGCCCTACGCATTGCATTTCACATAACTCATTATGAGACTGGTGATATATATTTGCAGCATGAAGATTATTTTTGATATAATCATCATAATTAAATTGAATTGCAGCAAGGTGTCCCAGTGAGATGCAGAGTCTCGCGATTGCAAGGGAGTCGGAGCAGGACGCTGAGTCCTGGGCAGCCCGGAGCAGTGCGGTGAGGGCAGCATCGTCTTCTCCGCGGTTCATGAAGATGCGGCCCTGGTAGTAGCGGGTCTTGAGGCGTTGATCGGGAGTGCCGTGGCTTTCGTAGTAGTCTATGGCGGGCTGGAGGACGCGGAAGTCGGTGGTGTCGATGTAGTTCTTGTCAAGGGCCATCGACATCAGGAGGGCACGGCGTGCCTTGTCGGCACGGCCCCGAAGGAGCGTCGTGTCGATATCCTGCATGATGGCAAGGGCGGAGTCGGGATGCGATTCCATAAGGGCCTCGGCCCGGTCCATGGCCTCAATCTCATGACGAGGAGTCCGCCGGCAGGAGAGGGACGTCAGCAGCAACAGACTCAGCAGAAGACAGGCCAGAGATGATATATGCGGAGGTTTCGGATTATTTGACATGAAAAATCGTCTGACCGCTAATGTCAAACTTTAAACAAAGATAATACTTATTTGCCAATTCTCCAAGACGCTAATGCGCAGTTAATATTTTCCGCGTCCTTTTTGGTCGCAGGCCCAAGTATATCACGCTGCTTGTAAATCACTCCGGGTAAGATCTCATGAGGGTAGTATATCACGCGCGGGGTTTTTTCTCACGCAGAGGAACGCAGAGCCGCTGAGTTTTGCTTCGGGAAACGACTCGATTGGGAGTGACTTGAGGTCCTGGTTGCGATGAGGTCACGCTTAAGGCGATGGTAACTGAGGCGGCGAAGCGAGCCGACTCTGCGGTCTCCGCCTGCTCTGCGGCCAAAATTAACTAAGCTAACGCCCCGAAGCTAAGCTCTGCGCCTCTGCGTAAACTCTGCGTGAGGTATAAACCGCGTGCGATATAACCCGCATGAGATATAACCCGCGTGCGATATAACCCCGCGCGAGATATAACCCCGCATGAGATACAACCCGCCTGCGATATAACCCGGCGTGGATTTTTAGTTATAGCATAAGCTCGGACGCGTCCTTTTTTCGCCTCGGACCTATTAACTATTAACTATCAACTATTAACTATCAAGCGCTATGCGCTTGATGACGGGATCTTCGGAAAGTCTGCGCGTCTTGGTATCGAAGTTGGCTCCGATAAGGATTATCTCTTTGCCGCTCAGCCGGTCGGGAAGCCAGTAGCGACGCTCCTCTATCTGCTCCATGGCCGCCTGCGCCGTGGAGTCGATCTTGAACTCGATGATGAAGATGCAGCGGTCCGTCTCCAGACGGATGTCGATACGGCCGGCGGAAGTCCGCTCCTCCATCTTGCAATAGAATCCCATCAGACTGAAAAGCAGATAGACGGCGTTCTGGAAATGTCCTTCGGCCGAGCCTTTCTCGCTGTATGGAACTCCAGCTATCAGCGTCTCCATCCTGCGCATGAACCCTGCGGCATCCCCTGCCCTTACCTCCTGTATGAACGATTTAATCGAAAACGGACGCTGTATCTCTTCGGGATAGAGATAATAGGGCACTAAGAATTTCAGAAAACTCTGGCGGACCTCGCGGTTGGGATAGTCGAGGGTATAGGTCTGGAAGTCGGGGTCGTAGTCCTTTATCGTAAGGTAGCCGGC
>JAIDYR010000067.1 GCA_029057985.1 Muribaculaceae bacterium
GATTCCCCCGCCCCGCCACCTCTCTCGATCTCCCCCCGGGGATGCATTTTAACTCAGTTCATTTTGTCCATTTTAGTTCTTTTTAGTTCAATTATATGATTAATATACTTTGAGTTATGTTATAAAGCATGTTTAAGATATTTTAACATTTTTCTTATCTGTCTCAATCTCTTATTCCTTATATTTGCAATTGAAGTCGCTCTTCATCAGGATTTGGAAGTGCGAATATTTTTTAACTAATTTTCGGCAGGATGCACTTTAGTGAAGTCTGCATCGCGCCTGACATCATTAATCACTATAATCAATATGGCCATAATCGATTGCGTATCCTGGAGTCCTCAAGGCAACCGGGTCACTTACGCATATAAGTATCCTGAAAATAATCTTTCGACCTATACTCAGCTGATTGTCAACGAATCGCAGGTTGCTCTGCTATTTACCAAAGGTCAGTTGATCGGGAAATTCGGTCCGGGTAAGCATACTCTCAATACCGAGAACCTTCCTATCCTGCGTAATCTCTTCGGCATACCTTTCGGAGGGAAGAATCCTTTTATGGCACAGGTATGGTTTGTCAATCTGATCGACAATTTTTCAATTCCATGGCGTATAGGCAAACTTGCCATTCATGACGCCGACTATCAGACCAATCTGCCGCTGGAGATCGACGGCCAATATGGTCTGAGGATCTCTGACCCGGAGAAGTTTGTCATCAAGATGGTCGGCACCCGCGATTCCTTCACTCAGTCAGATCTGACGCAGCAGTTTGAGGGTGAATTTACTACCAAGGCCAAATCTGCCATTGTAAGCTTCATGCTGCAGAATAATATCGGATATAAGACTGTCTCGGCGCATCTTGAGGATATCTCCAATATGCTTCGCTTCAAACTGACGGAGTTCTGGAAAGATCTCGGGATCGAACTGACGAAATTCTATGTATCCAATATCGATATCGATACATCCACTGAAGAGGGGAGAAAGGTAAAGGAGGCTATCGCCACTCAGAGTTCTATGTCGATCACGGGCCATACATGGCAACAGGAGCAGATGTTTGGCACTGCCAACAATGCCATCGAAGGCATGGGTGGAGGCAACGGCGGAGGATTACTCGGCGGCCTTATGGCCATCAATATGATGAATGGCATGGGGGGCGCCATGGGAGGCGCGGCCATGAATCCTCAGTATTCCCAACCGACATTCGGAGGTGGGAATGCTAACGGCAACTATGGAGCTGCTCCTCAGGGCGGCGCGGCAACACAGGGGGGAGTGAAAATGGTGTATTGCTCGGCATGCGCCAAGAAATTCCCTTCATCTATGGAGTTCTGTCCGAATTGCGGAAATAAATATCGTCCTTGCCCCAACTGCGGATCCGATAATCCCGAAGATGCGAAGCGCTGTGTCAACTGCGGCACCCCGCTGAGCGGCGGAGCCCCGAAATGTCCGCATTGCCATACGGTCATTCCGCCGGGATGCTCATTCTGTCCGGGATGCGGACAGCCTGTCATAGCTGACTCCAATACCTGCCGCCGCTGCGGCTCGCAAATTCCGCCGACAGCTAAATTCTGCCCGAAGTGCGGACAAAAACGGTGATTCACCTTTCGCTCGCGAAAGGTGAAACAAAGTAATAAGTAATAAGTAATAAGGAAGACGTGAAAACGAATAAAACACTCGGTATTCTGCTATCGATATGCGGAATAGTCTTTATCTTCTGGTTCTTTATGGGGATTGTCCCGCCGGAAGCACTTTCCGATAAGGTCAGGATTCTGGATGCGATAGTGGTCTCGGCGGTCTTTTCCCTGTTGACGCTGTCGATGATGAGTCCGATGGTCAATCTGAAAGATCCGTCGCATAAGCAGGTAGGTGGACTGGGAATCAAATGGAGTGTACTCGGCATCTATTCGGTGGCCGCCATAGTGACTGTAATCGGTTGCCTCGGTTACAGCTGGGCCAAGCATGAGGATATCATTTCTTTCCCGATCCAGCTTGCGTTAC
Source organism: Muribaculaceae bacterium (assembly GCA_029057985.1). GTDB lineage: Bacteria > Bacteroidota > Bacteroidia > Bacteroidales > Muribaculaceae > Lepagella. The sequence continues at coordinate 1,990 of JAIDYR010000067.1, forward strand.
AACTCTTCTATCTCTTCTTCCTTCTCTCCGGATTGCTTGCCGCAAAGTCGAGCGCCGACTATACGGAATCAGTGTATCGTGAAGAGCGGAAGCTGAAACAAGGCAAGGCGGATCTGAAGAGCGCGATGTCGGGATTATTGCGCGCGGCTGAGGACACTCCGGGCGTCGAGCGGTCGGTCATCACAAGAATACGCTCGCTGAGCGATGATTGCCGCTATGTCACTCCTTCAGATTCCGCAGAAGCGAGAGATCTGGATTTCGAAATAGAGAATCAGTGTGCGCTCATCAAGCCGGCGCTATATGATCCCGAATTAAACAAGGACTTCATAGAAAGAAATCTGACTCTTCTGGAACGCAATTTCGAAAGAAGGCGAAAAGCTTATTGATCCCATATCCCTAAGGATTTTAACTAACATAATAAATAATATCATGGACGGAAAAATTTTCGCTGACTCCGCCAATATATGGCAGGACCAGGCAAAGATCCTTTTTAATTACTACCGTCAGGCCGCTGAGCGAATAGTGGCTGAGGAAGAGAGAATTGAAGGGGAAATCCAGGCTCTCGAAGAGGAGAAAAAAGGCCTGCAGGAGAAACTCTCTAAAGCATGGGTATGGCTTTTCGCCCTTATCTTCCCTTACTTTATCGTAAAGAGCAATATCGAGAAAGAGATTGCCGCTGTCAATGAAAGAATTGATGAATTCTGGAAAGTACACCGTGAGATATTCCGCGATTATAAAGTAAGCAAGCTGGGAGTAGCCTATGTCCCGGTAGCCGAGCAGGTCAAATATCAGGACAAGAGCTTCATAGTAGATTATACCAAGGCTGTAGCCGACTCCGATATCTCCCTCTCTATGTCGCGCCAGAACCCGCTTCTGGTCGAGACGATCCACGCTCTCAACCATCTTTCGCAGGAGGCGCCGCTCGTAGAGACCTCCGAAGAGAGCGAATCCATAGCCACTGATGAATACTCTCTCTCCATCCAGGAGATAAAAGAGAACGATTACTTAGGGGCGCTCGAACGCTCCCTGCGCACAATCGCTTTCTGCATGGACGATCTGGAGACTGTATCCGTCTCTCTGCCCCTCGTGCTGAAGGATTCCCCCTATCTGCCCCAACTTGAAGAATACGCTACGACGACTCCTCCCGAGGGGACTCCGATGGTGATGCTCTTCGATAAGAACGTCTATGCTCCCGGCATACAGCGTTTCCGTGAAATCAACGAGCTAAAGAATTCACTTTCCAACGAGACAACTCAGTTTGAGGAGATCCTCAAATCTCTGATGACGGCGATCGGCAACTCGGTGCAGACCGTGGCCCGCATGAAAGTGGCTTCCGTCGATAAGGTGGTACTGGAGTCCAATCGTCTGCTCTATCAGATTCTCAAGGCTCCTTACAATCATTATTCCCCCACTCTCGAGGCTGAGGAGATCGAGCGTATACGCCAGGAGGAATTCGATTACTCCGACAGCCTCCAGGGCTACGAGCCTTTCCAGCTCCGCGAATCTTCGCGTGTGCGTTATAATCCCATGTCGGGCACCTGGGTGGCGGAAGACGGATCCCAGACCGTGCAACCCTTCGGAATCCATCAGATGTATGAGGAGATCGTGGCGCCTATGGTGCAGAATCTCATGCAGGAAAACCGCATTGAGCGCCTGAAGATCTACAATCATATCAAAGACCAGAAGATCAGCTATCTGAATAAATGGCATCAGGACACCGACGCCTTCTATCGCGCCAATCGCGCGGAAAGCGCCGATCTCATCAATCTGATGCAATCGACATTGACGGAATATGTCAGCGCCTTCAACAATCTTCTCGCCCTGCAGCGCACCGAGACCCAGATGGAGGAATCCGGAGGAAATCTCGACAGCACGGTCGTAGGCACTGTCGACAATACGGCCGACACTCTCGCCGCTTTCGAACTCCAGAGTCAGGAATTCCAGAAAGTGCAGGCTGAATTCGAAGACTATATCGAGCGACTGAAGGAAGATATCGACCTGAAGGCTGAAAGATTCGGTCATGTCGAATACTACGACGCCAAACTCCGCGACGGCTACTCAAATTCAGTAGCGGTGGCCGCCGGAGAGATCCACGAGATGGATGATCGCCGCAAGGCTCTGGCTGCCGTCAATCCGAAGCTTGCCAAGGATTCCGAACTTCCGCCTCAGCCTCACGTCAGCGACACGGCCCGCGATCATTTCGCAATGAATCTGCCGGCAATGGTGCGCGAGGCCCTGGGGAGTCTCAACGCTCCCTCCGAAGCCTTCGAACCCGGCCTGACAGAGACTCCTGCACAAGATAACAACGCCGCTCCGCAGGCCCCCGAAACTCCGCAGGAACCCCCTACTCCCCCTACTCCTCCTCCC
>JAIDYR010000068.1 GCA_029057985.1 Muribaculaceae bacterium
GCATACTTTGTATGCGACTGACTGACAAGCTCGAAGCAGACAAAAAGAACGAGTTTTATTGTTCAAGTAATTTTAATTACAAATATCGTTTAATTTTTTGAACTTACTTAATTAATATAGTATAGGGTTACAATCTTCTAAAATTCTCCATAAGTAGAAAAATAATCAAGAATTTTCTACTTATGGAGAATTTTTTAGAAAGAAAAGGACACGTCAAAACAGAATTGGCTGAAAAATCTCCGAATCTGATGACTTGAAGAAAGGATATATGGAATTTTACTCCACGGATTTTAGGTTATAGACAATCCAAAGTGTATCTAAATGCGATACACTGAACTTAATAGTTTTCGAATCAAAATTAATAATTTTGTAAATATATATTTTTTCTAATAGCTATTCTTATATTGACCTAAATAAACTTAAGATGATGTTTAGAAATCACCCATTTTTAATATTGCTTCTACTTGGATTAATTGTCTCAGGTCTGACTGCATGTCAGGAAAATTCAGAGATTATCAGGTCGCAATATTTCATAGCTTGTTCTCCTGATCTAAAGCAATTCGTGACTCCTGAAGTGATCTTCACAGATGATAATGGAATAGAGCGGACAGTAGAGTTAACTCAAAATGATTTTACTCTTACTCCTATTCTTCCTCAATGTCCTCCACTATCATTTGTGGAATTACTTAAGGATGGAATCAAGGTAGAGATAAATAAGGATTTTCGACTTAACTATTGGTCGCAAACCGAAAGCTTCGAGAGTCGTAAGGTAAAGGATTTTGTGAAGTTGACTTATAAAGTAGTGGAAAATCCCCAGATCGACCCCAATAAGAAATATGTGTTCTATCAAGGATTTTTAGGAACTTCCACAAAGTATTATGAAGATGATAAATTGGTTGAGACTTCTTATAATTCCAATCAGATAGAGATAAAAGTCGTGAGGGGGACTAAGGAAGTAAAAGACTATCTGGATTACCTGTCCATGATAAGTGAGACCTTGACCATCGATGTGTCGGTCGAATCGGTGCATCCGACTGATAACAAAACCCGGATCCAACGGAAGTTAACATTATGATAATTATAATATTTGTGGTATTCCAATGAGAAAGCTCAAGAATCACAGATATCGTTTATTTTTGGGAACGCACTTATGAAAGCAATATCTCTGATATACAACTCGGGAATTCAATTCTTTGAATTGGAGGATAGACTTGTTATAGACACATCCTCCACTGAGCGCATACTTGATCCTCTATACTTTTATGAACAGGACGAGAATGGCAAAATCAAGCTGGAGGTAGCATATTATTTCCCGGGGAGCAAGCGATGTCTTCGACGTGTAGATCTTATTGAGGGAGGATATCTGCATCCTCTTACCAATCAGATGATGGAGGAAGATGATATAACTGAAGCAATGAATTGGCTTGATCCTCAGAGTCTGATACGAATCAATAAACTTACGGAGAAAGTCGGAGAGTTGAAAAGACCGGGATTGGATCAACTTGAAAACCAATGGCTTCCCATTCCATATTTTGAGCGGAATCTTGATGGAGGGAGCAATGCTCCGTCCAATTGGTGTCGTATTAAACTTATGCGTCTGGAATCGGAAAGTACTGAGACTAAGAGAGTATATAAGGTCCTTCTTTCTTTCGACACAAATGAGCGCCCGGGCTTCGATATGGAGGCTCCTTATTTTCTTGGGGAGCCATTCCGGACTTATTCAATGTGCGGACTGTCAGGAGAACTAATTGGCGAAATGCCGAGGCAGCAACAGGAGGCAGTACTGAATCGTCTGGTTCCGCTAAAAGCTTTTGACTTCTGCAACACAGAGGGCCAGCCATGGATTAACCGCTATCTGAAGGAAATATTTCATTGTGCGGATCAAGCCGGTCTGCCTCATAACGGAAGACTTAAGCATCTTGCTTATTACGCATATTTCATCTCATATCTTTTCAGAGCAGGGATCCTTCCTGAAGTAAAACTTTATAATGATGAAGGTTTGAAGTCAATAGATACCAATCTGATTCTGGATATAGGCAATTCCCGTACATTCGGCCTTATCGCGGAGGATCCGATAGATTCCTCTTTCTCAAAGGCAGAGACAGTAAAGATCAGGAATCTTGAGACGGGGCAGGTCTATAAGGAACCATTCGATATGAGGCTCTGTTTCAAGAAAGAGGATTTCGGAATCGAGACCGTAGATGGAGCTTTTCGTTGGCCAAGCGTAGTTCGGCTGGGAAAAGAAGCCTTGGCGAATATCTATAGCGTTAACCGTAATTTCGATGAATCAGTGCAATATGACACGAGCTACAGCAGTCCGAAGCGTTTTCTCTGGGATAAGGATGCTTACGCTTTTCAGTGGAAGTATATAACCAACAGGGAGGATGATCTGGGGCCTCTCCGAGCTATCGACTATGACGGACTTATGCAGCAATTCCATAATGACGGCAGATTTGCATCAAATCCTCAGGAGATGGGAGATAAAAGTTGCTACTCAAGAAGCTCTTTGATGACGTTCTGCTTTCTGGAAATCCTATTGCAGGTCAGAATGCAGATCAACAGTTATGAATTTCGGAAAAGTAATGGTGACGAGCATAGGAAACGCGAGATAAAAAGAGTGATTCTTACCTGTCCGACAGCTATGACAAAGGATGAGCAGATTACTCTGCGGCAATGCATGGAGGATGCCACCATTGTACTGAAAAGATACTATTCGAAGACCTTCAACCGACCCTATGACCGAAACCTTGATTCTGACAAAATAACAATCATCCCTTCAATTAGAGATCTTAGTTATAAAGAATCGGAATATAATCTGCGTAGCAGTTGGAGTTATGACGAGGCCACGTGTTGCCAGATGGTCTATATGTATAGTGAATTACGCCGATACCTGGGTAATTCCGGAGAATTTTTCCGGACTTACGGAAGACTCCGCAATGATGAGGAAAAGCCATCGTTGAATATCGCTACTCTGGATATAGGCGCCGGCACTACGGATATAATGATCTGCAAATATAATGAGAAAGCGAGAAGTATTCAGCCGGAACCCTTATTCTGGGAAAGCTTCAAGCTTGCAGGGGATGATCTGGTGAAAAGAGTGATAGTCGACGTTATGCTGGATGCTCCCCATTCGGAATATCCTAATGCCTCGGGAATCATCACGGCCAAACTGCAATCAATGGGAGTGACCGATATCGCCCAGAGAATGAATTTTTTCTTCGGCCATAATGCGGCGATGAAAGTTGTCAATAAGCGCATGAGGAAAGAATTCCTTATTCAGGTCCTTCAACCCATCGCTTCATTGCTTCTGGAAAAACTTCGTCAGGGACAGGATGAGCATAACATTAACTTCGAAGATATCTTTCCCGATTCGCGTCCTTCGAAGTCTCTTATGGATTTTTTCCATCAGCAGATGGGATTCAGATTCGAGGATCTGGTCATCAGATTCTCTCCGAAATTTCTGAATGAAATAATCAGAAGAGTTTTTGAGCCGTCGATGAGAAAGTGGGCGGCGATTTTCCATGCTTATCAATGTGATGTAGTCTTGATGAGCGGCCGGCCTTGTTCTCTTCCTCAGATGCGCAGTCAGATGCAGCGACTTTATCCGGTCAGTCCTGACCGTCTGATCTCGATGAATACGTATCGTGTCGGATCCTGGTATCCGGGATCCTCTACAATAGGTCATTTCAAGGATAATAAATCGATGGTGGCGGTAGGGGCTCTAATTGCTTATCTTGCTGAGAATGGTAAGCTTCCCGAATTCCGGTTGTCGACAGATTTACTCAAATCCGGAGTGCTTCCGACGACTGATTTTATGGGATTTATCAATACTCACACGGGGAGTCTGGAGAGTTTCCTGTCTCCGCAGCAGAATGAGTCGGATAAGGAGGTCACTGTTTTTCCGGTCTCCATCGGCGGCAAGCAATTGGATATAGATGGATATCCGTCATGTATGATGTATCTGCTTGAGATGAATTCGAAGGCTATCAAGGATCTCGCAATAAAGAGATTACTTAAAAAGAATCCGACGATAAGGGAGAAGAATATTTCAGCGGATATGCTTTCCAATGAAATAGAAAAGATAGTGTTTGATATCAGAATGTCATCGCCATTGATAGTGCATTTTGAGAGAGATTATCAAGAGGATAAGGAGCAATTAACAATTACGTCAATCATAGACAGCAACGGAAATGATTTGGCAGTCGATATGCTGAGACTGAAACTCCAGACATGGTCGGAAGAATCGACCAATTGGCTTGATACCGGAATTTTCAAACTTAGAATAGGCAAGTAAGATCGCAGATTGAAATGAGTAATAAATTTCAAGATAATATAAACGCCCAGCTTGCAGCTAATAATCATGGGCTTAAATGGGCAGATAAGTATCTTAGAGGGAATCAGAAAAAGGATACCAAGAGGAGTCTGATTCAGAATCGCATAAATCTGAAGCGGATAGCGCATGCCGCCTCAGTCAATGCCGGAGCTGCTATCTTTGGCGCCAGCCAAGTCGGAAAATCCTATATGGGCAATTACCTTCTCGCTTCCAAATCTACTCCGACAAGAATATATAACTCAAAGGGGGGATCGGTAGGGTTTCTAAGCAGTGTGAATCCTACGGGCAACGGTAAAGAGGCCACGGCATTGATCACTCGATTCTCTACGAAGAATCTTTGTGGTGCAAATCCTGATTATCCATATCAGATAGTGATGTTGTCACCGACAGATTTAGTGCTGGTCATTGTCGACAGCTATTTTAATGATATTGACGGACAGATAGTGCCCGATAAAGAAGAAATCGAAGCGGAAATTATCCGGCTTGATGAAAAATATGCGTCGAAACCAAAATGTCAGGATATAATTTCAGTAGATTCAATTTATGAGATACTGGAGTATTTCAATGGGCCGTATCTCAGTAAGCGCCCGGATTTTAAAGAGAATCTGATCTCTACCGGATTTTTCGAAAATCTGGGGAATCTTATCTCATCAATCCCCGTTGATGAGTGGGTTAATGTATTCGGGTTTTTCTGGGGTCATCACCCGGTTTTATCGGAGATTTTTGTCAAATTGATTAAAGCTACCCAGAGACTTAAATTCAGCCGGAAGACATTTGTCGGATTTGAAGCCATAGATAAAACCGAAGGCACGATTCTTCATGTCGACCGACTCTATGAATTGGTCGGGCTTAATAATCTCTCGGAAGAGACGGTCTCTACTTTAGAGGTTGCGAAGGTAAAGAATATCAATGTGATGACGGAAGACGGAAATATTGTAAGAAATATTCCCAAAGATGTCTTTTGTGCGATTGCCCAGGAAGTGGATTTCACGATAGCGGATCCTACTGATTCCCTTTCGGCTGCAGAACTTGAAAGCGAGAAGCCCATGCTGGCCAAAATGGACGTCCTGGATTTTCCTGGAGCCAGAAGTAGGGAAGAGATTCCGGTCTCAAATCTTGGTTATGATAGCGCAGTGACTATGATCGTACGCGGCAAGGTAGCGTATCTTTTCAATAAATATTCAAGTCAGTATCTGATTTCCTCTCTGCTATTTTGTCAGGACGAGCGTCAGGCGGAGGTCAAAAGTCTTCCGAAACTCGTAGGGGGTTGGGTTGAGAAAACTGTCGGACGCACACTTGATGAGCGCACATCCTTTCTAAACGGAGTCGGAGGTATCTCCCCTCTCTTGATGATTGCTACAAAATTCAATACCTATCTCAGGAAGGATGATTCAATAATGAAAGAAGACCGGGAGCAGGCGTATTATCAGATGCTTGTCAGATGGAAACGCTTTGCCTCTGCCATCAGAAATGTAGCACATATCAAGGGCGCTGAAGATTCATGGTTTGATCAATGGACCGAGACACGCGCCTTCTCAGCTATTTTCCCTTTGAGAGCCTTTCTTTATTCGCAATATGATGGACTTTATGAGGGGTATAAGGAGAAGAATGATAAGATTATTTCAGAGGAAAATGGAATGTCGGCAGAATTCAAGAGCTATTTTTCTGTTCTTGAGGATTCCTTCCTCGATCCCGAACTTGATTTTATCAGGAGCCATTTTGATAATCCAAAGAAGACGTGGGATTCCGTGACGGAAATCGGTAGCGACGGATCCCGGCTTATTCTTGAATATATGAAGGGGGTCGCCGACAAAATGAGCAATATGCGCAATCTCATTTTTGAGAGAGTACTGCAATCAGCGTTCGATTCCCTCATTTCAAATCTTGTCAGGTATTATCATGATGACAATGCGGCTACCCAACTGACAAAGCAGCGTAAGACTGCCGGCCGGCTACGCATGTCAATGAATATCCTGTTTGGTAAAGACAAGGAATTATTCAGTGATTTAATAAGTCGATTTGTCGTCGATGAATCCAATCTCCATGACGTCGTCCTCGACACGATAAATGCCGTCGATGTAGTCGAGGAGACTGACAATGATGCATTATTTGCAATTCGCGAAACTGCCGGAATATCATTTAATGATCCATATGAGGAAAATTTGGAAAGACTGATGGCAGCTACTTTCTGCGATTCGATCGAAGAATTAGAGGCTGAACTCGCCAATTATGAATTGACAATTGAGCAGATCATAACACCCAATAAGATAAAGAATATCAGTATAATGATAGCGGAGGCGGTCGAATCAAAATGGAAAGATTCCAAACTTCAACCTGAATCATATTCTGACTTTATGCAGAGAGGAATGAAAGAGGATCAGATTAATGATCTTTTGGCAAACCTTGATGCTCTCTACTCCAAAAAGATCAAGTTATCTGATATAATGGCCGAAAGGATACATTCCTATGTTTCAGGAGCGATTTCACTGGATGAAATGGCCGACATGATTGCGGATATATGCGCTCAGATAGTCAATAAATTTGTCACTTCCATGGGTGCGGCATATTATTCAGAGTCAGATTGGCAATCCATCTCCGACATCAAAGATAAATTGAAGTTGCCCGGCTCGCTTCATAGGGAAAGTTTCATGCCCTCCCGATTCAATGACAAAGAGATAAGAAATTCCTTGCCCGACCTTCTGAATGCTTTTGATCGACCGGAAGCAAGACCGAAGTCAAATCTTATAGATCAGACTTCCCACATGTCAAATTGGATTGAATTCCGGAGATGGATGGATCTGATGGAAATATCGTTTCTGGCAACTATCGGAATCCCTACATATGATGTCGAAATGAACGACAGTCTGCGTAATATCCTTAAGAAATACGTATTGGATTCCTATGCTCTTCATAAATATGCCGAAGCGAATAAGAAACTTTCGAAACTTGTCTCTCTCAAACAAACTGAATCATGATCGAGTTATCCTCATCCAACATACGTGATTTCAAACTCTCGATTTGCGAGGGGAGGGTAGTAGTACGCAGTTATACCAGAATATCAGGACTGATTGGAGTCAGAGAAGAGATTCCGGATCACCTCAAGGGGCTGCTCGCCATTCCGGTGTTTTCAGGCAATGGAGCCAATGAGGTAATTTACTGGACTACGGATATGTTTTCATCTACTCCCACAAGAATGTCGGAGCTTTCCGATGACCGGAAGAAACAATACCGTAAGATTCTGACCGAGACTTTACGCCTGTATGCAGAGGCATTCTCGGATGCAAAGGAGGACGTGAAGAGACTGTTGTATGCGGCGGTCACGTATATATCGGATGAATCCGTATTTTGTGGAGAAGGGAAAGTAGTATTGACCGAATGGGGCGTTACTCCGTCAAGTGGCCGGGAAGCCATGGGGATGCCTATTTGCGTTGACTCGGAATATGATAATCCTGAGAAGCCGAGGGAAGATCAGATTAAGGAGGATATTAAGCCTGATTCTGAGGGAGATACTATGATAACGGAGGAGACGTTGAACCGGAAGCAGGATTCTCCATTATCCCCGGAAATCCCGAAGGAAAATTTATCTGAGAATAATCAGGATGAACCTCCTGCCGGGAAAAGAAAGAGAAAATTCGGACTATGGCATTGGATATTGCTTGCGCTTATTTTAGCTGCCGGAGTATTGATATTCTTTTTTTTCAACGGATGTGCATCTCCGATGAAATCTGTAGTGGCAGTTAATCCGGAATTGTCTGCTGATAAGATTGTCATAAGCAAGGATAGCATCAATTATATTGTATCTGACAGGCTTCTCCTTATTGTCGGATCCGAACATTATAAGTTGGAGGATTTTGTGAAAGAATTTCGGAAGGATTATCCTGATTCCAAGAAGTATATTCTTTCTGCTCCCGATACATTACTTAAGCGAGTCACACTGACGCTTCCTGATGCGGAACGCGAGACATTGGAGCAGGACCTTCCTGTCAAATATAATTCTTTTGAATTGATAGTGATACCTGACGGAATGTTTAAATCCTCATCAGCCGTACCCTCCGATCCCGATTTCCGGTCAGCCGATAAGCGATGGTATTTCGATGAATGTGGAGTGTTTGATGCCTGGGATGTCACGATGGGAGATAAGGATGTCGTCGTAGCTGTCATCGATGACGGATTTGATCTGGAACATAGTGAATTGAAGGGAAGAGCATATCTTCCTTTCAATGCCGTAGATCATTCTGCAATCGTTGAGCCGTCACCGTCAGGCCACGGCACTCATGTCGCAAGCACAGCGATAGGAAGCGTAGGCAATCAATCAGGTATGTCGGGTATTGCGCCGAAGTGCAGATTCATGCCGATTCAAGTCGGAGACCGCAACGGCAATATGTCGACTGCGGCAATTCTTGACGGAGTGTTATATGCCATAGCTAACGGTGCGGATGTAGTGAATATGTCGCTTGGAATGTATTTTGGACCCGGAGTTCAGTTTATGCCGGTATATCTTCAGGATAACATCCGTAATTACTATTTCAAGCAGGAGGAAGCCGTGTGGAATCGAATTTTTGAAATGGCCCGGCAGAAAGATGTCACGTTTGTTCTGGCAGGGGGGAATGAAAATATCCTTATCGGTGTCGATCCGATGTCGAGAAGTAACGCTACGATAAAGGTCTCAGCAGTAGGCAATGGAGGAGAGAAGGCCGGATTCAGTAATTATGGAGATTTATCGACCGTTTCCGCTCCGGGAGTGCAGATATATAATGCCGTACCGGGAGATACTTATGAGTTTATGGACGGCACAAGCATGGCTGCTCCGATAGTAGCCGGCGGATGTGCCTTACTAAAGAGTCATGATCCTACGCTGTCTACTCATGAGATGATAGATATATTACGGTCGACGGGAAACAGAGCCTCCGGTCCGATTGGTCCGGTTGTGAATTTTGCAAGAGCGTTGAATCAAAATGAGGATGAGGCGGTTGCGGATGAAGATGGCTCATCTTGTTCGGATATAAGCAAGCGCTATTCCGAACTTATGGCCGAACTGGAGGCTCTGAAGAGGGATCATCCCGGTTGCATTACAAGGCCTGATACCATGGCGATGCCCGTAAATCTAACTCTTGAAGGATTGAAAGGGAAATGGAAGAGTACGACTGTTATTCAGAATTATTCAAATGAAGATCTGGTGATATATTTTACTTTCAACGGTAGTTCCGATGGTCGTCTGGATGTAGTCGAACCGTCAGGTATAGAATATTCCGCACCATTGAAACTTCGTATAAGCGAAGATATAATCTATATCGATCAGACCTCGCCTGCAACTAATACCGGACGTCCCGGGGGATATAATCCATACAGGTTTGTAATCCGTCCGGATAAAAATCGCCGGGCGGAAGGAAAAGCCAACAATAAGGTAGAAGCTTATAATGCCTTTAATTTTAGTTTAGTAAGAATATAATGGAAGGATTTCAGGTCATATAATGTTAAACCGCTGCTGTATAAAATGCAGATAAAAAATCTTCCTCACATAAATATTTATGGAATACGACCGACTTAAAATACCCTCATTGGCCGATGACGTAGTAAAGGGTCTTATTGATGAAGAAGCTGCTTTGTCTTTCTTGCCGGAAGAACTGAAGAAGTTTCTTGAAGTTGAGATCAATAAGCGACTGCGTGCGCGAGGATATGACCGCAATAACATCCAGAATACTACGGAATCCGGAATCCCTTATCTTGCGGATGATATAGTACTTGGATTTATCAATGAAGAGAAAGCCTTTTCAAAACTTTTCAGAGCTTATCAACCGCAACTACAAAAGGCGGTTAAGTTGCGCCGGGAAGAGGAGAAAATTTGGCGGGCAGCCAACGATGCTCAGACTGTCGAGATGTTTGAGAAGTATCTGGATATCTATGATAATCCTGAATCCGGTTATGCAGGCCGCTATATTGCGCGTGCCCGGGAAAATATTGATAACATTTCAGAATATATTAAATTGGATGATGAGTCATGGTTTGAAGCGAGAAAGATCAATACGAAAGAAGCGTATCTGCATTATCTTGAGCTTTATTCCAGGCCGGGAGGATCATATAAGGGGAAACATATAGATGAAGCGAAAGAAGCGATTGATTCATTAGTTCCTCCGCCTCCTCCTGATCCTCGTGTCAAGGATGCGGAGGCATGGGATAATGCCGTGCGCTTAAATACAATTGATGCGTACAACGCCTATCTGAAAGAGTTTAATCCCTATGGCAACTCCGGGTATGTTGGCGCTCACATTCCGGATGCGGAAGAAGCAATAAGAAGTATTCAATATGAGATAGATTGGAAAAACGCTGAGACTTCTAATACGGTTAAGGCTTATCAAGAATTCATTGATAAATATTCATCCGGACCTTACAAGAAAAAAGCCCAACAGGCAATCGCACGAATTGAGCATAACGAATTTAAAGCTCAGAAAAACAGCGACTGGAAGCGGGCATTAGATGAAAATAATCCGGAGAATTATCTTAATTTTATTAAGAAATATGGAACCTCGGGAAAGAAAGATTCATCAGTTCCTCCACCGCCTCCTCCTGATCCGCGTGTCAAGGATGCAGAGGCATGGGATAATGCCGTGCGCTTAAATACAATTGATGCGTACAACGCCTATCTGAAAGAGTTTAATCCCTATGGCAACTCCGGATATGTCGGCGCTCACATCTCGGAGGCTGAAGAAGCAATTTATACACTTCAACATATAATTTCTGCACAACAGCAAAGAGCCGGGGAAAGAGCATTCTGGCAAAAAGCGGAATTTTTCAATAATATTGGTTTCTATAAATCTTACCTTTATCAATATCCATCAGGAGAATTCAGAAGCAAAGCTGAGCAAGCAATTGCAAAATTGGAGTACAAGCAATTCTTAGAGCAGGAGAATCGCGATTGGGAAAAGGCCTTAAAAAGGCATAATGCTTACGAATATCGTAGATTTATTGCGAAATATGAAGCTCCGGGAATGAAATTCTCGTCTCCTCATCTCAATGATGTCAAAGAAAAGTTAAAACAGCGGCTTCGGGAACTTGAGTTAAAGAAAGAGACCGAAAAGCAGGATAAGATAGAGACGGAGGCTACAAATAATAAGCCTTTAAAAAAGGGAGAACCGAATAATCTTGGCCCGGATTCCCCGGTTCAACCTCCGATTCCTCCTTCTGATATAGATACACCTTTATCTCCAAATTCTCCAAAGAACACAAGCAAGCCTTTATGGGGACGCAGAGTAGCTATCGGACTTCTAATATTTATTCTGTTAATTTTAGCTATCATATTCATTCTGTCTATAGGATCGGATCCTGATCCTGACCCGATGCCTGAAGTTCAAACCCTTCAATGGGCGATTGATAATAAGGATATCCCGATGCTGAGAAAGTATGCAGAGTTGGATTCTACCCGAGCATACTATCCTTTGGCTATTGAATTATGGGTCCAGAATAAGGATACCCTTGAATCTTTGATAAACATAAGGAAAGCATTAGATCATTGTAATAGTTCCGGTGCTACGTATCAAGAATGTGTCATACATTTAGAAGTAATCAAGGATGCGTTAGATTACTACAACACTATTGGACATAAATCTCCGACTTTATCTTCAGATCCGGACAAGCGATTGTTAGTGTTGCCAAATGAACTTGCAATCATCAAGAGGGCATCATATATAGCAGAAAAGTATGATTTTGAATATACCCCGGATAGTAAAATCCTCCAATATATTGATGATGACTTTAGACGCTGGGTAGAAGCCGGAGATAAAACTCCTGTACGTGCAACCAAAGAAGATTGTTATAAGGCAGCCTTACAGTTAAAAGATGATCCCGAGGTTCGCGTAAAGTTAAATAATATAAGATTTGATAAGTGATCTCATTAAAATAAGCAATAGTAACAATGAAGAAATTATTTACATTAATAGTAGTGGCGTTTATCTCATTCTCAGTAGTATGTTATGCTGGGAAAATCTATAGTAATTCTTTGAATGAGGGAATAGAATTATTTAAAAAAGGACAATTCTATTCTGCGTTACAACAGTTTATTGCATTGCAGAACATAGCTCCTGTAGATAACGATCTGGCAACTTGGATTAGCAAGTGCTATAATAATATGGTGAGAAGGAGAAATGAAGGAATTCGGGCTAATGTTTCGTCGCTTAGAAATTCTCCTAATCAAAACGTAGGAAGAAAAATTCAACAATACGATTCAATTGGCTATTTTGGATCATCCAATCTTGCATTGGTAAGGGAAAATCATAAATTTGGATTCATTAATAGAGATAGTATTATCGTTGTCCCTCTGATATATGATGATGTGTATGCAGCTATTACTGAAAAAGTTCCCAAATATTTTAAAAATCAAGAAAATAAATGGTCATGGGTATGGGATTCAGGTCAGCTTATGTCAGTGTCCAAAGATGAGAAATGGGGATATATCAATGAAAAAGGGAACGAGGTTATTCCGATAGTTTATGACGATGTCAGGGAACCGCATGTAATTCGTGATCGTAAACTAATAGGAGTAGGTAAAAATGGTAAATATGGCTTTGTGGATTGGGCTGGAAAAGAGGTTATTCCGTTAGAATATGATCTCGTAAGTCGTTTTTATAATGGTCTACATGACTCGGAAGATTATGATATGGCTGCCGTTGTCAAATATGGTAAAATGGGTTTCATTAATGATAAAGGTAATATTCTAATTCCTTTTGATTATGAGCCTAAATATAGTATGGAATATAGTCGTCTCATTATGGAGAGACCTGTATGGTTTGAGGGAACGACTGTTCTTAAAAAGGATGGAAAATTCGGAGTCGTAGATTTAAAAGGTAACACCCTTACCGGATTTAAGTTTGATGACGCTGGAGATGTCAGTGTTGTAAATATAAATGGTTTATACCCAGCTTATTATATATTACCTTGGGGTGAAAAGCAAATATTTTTCTTCGATGGAAAGGAATATGAATCGGAACAATTATTTAATGAAGAAATTACAAAAAGAATTATGCAATCTAAAGATAATAATTCTTCATCTCTAAAAATAAGGATAATTGATCCTGCCTCGCAAGAAAAAGATCCTGATTATTCAAAACTGAAACATTTTAAGGAAGAAATAGCAAAATTAAGTAGTTCAACTCCGATTAAGAAGTTTAATTATTTTTCGGAAGGGATTGCCGTTATAGAATTATCGGATGGAATGAGCCTGCTCTTCTTTGATAAAGAATCTATGAATTATCAGGGAGTCTCTATTACATGGCCTTATTTTCATTCCAGTCTTCTCGGGTGTTGTTATAATTATACACGCAGCAGTTCTTGGTTAGATGGTTTTTATCTAAATGGAAAAGGTGAATATGCTATAAAGCAAATAAATTTGGGAAATGAAAAGTATACGGTTATAGGTTCGAGATATGGTAAAAAAATATGTGCCGGTCCTTTCATGAATAATTATGCCGAAGCATGGCATTTTAAAGGAGATAATCCCAAGTATGGAATGATTAATTCTGATGGATATCTTGTAGTTCCGTGTAAATACGACTATGTGCGACACATTGGTAATGGATTTATAGCAGAAAAAGGAAATGATGTTGTATTTTTGAATGAGAATGCGTATGAAATTGATAAAATTAAGAACGCTAATATAAAAAAAGTTTCTGAAAAGGAATTTATAATTTATGTAGATGGAGAGGGATATCGAAGATATTCAGAATCTCTAATTTGCTTAGAAAAATCCAAAAATTATTTATACTTACCGAATGAATATGATCTACATGCCGAGTCTACTTACAGAGGATCTGTTAAATACGGATATTGCGACAATAGCGGACAAATTATTATTCCATATCAATATCAGAAAGCCAAAGAATTTAGTGATGGATTAGCTTGCGTTTGTATAAATGACAAGTACGGTTATATTAATACTAATGGTGACATAGTAATAAATCCAATTTTTGATGATGCAGGATCCTTTAATGAAGGTATCGCATGGGTTAAGAATGGAGATGTATACTATTATATCAATACAAAAGGCAAACTTATTAACGATGGGAAATACTCTTATGCAGATGATTTCCATGAAGGATTCGGGATCGTGAGGATTAATAATCAATATGGTATTGTCTCAAAATCAGGGTTATCCACTTTTGATATATGGTAATTATATGCGCGAACTGACTACTGAATCGTTGTTGCCAATACGGAATGTCATTCCGGGGCAGAACTATGGTAATATCAAGGCACGGCTTGATCAGCTGCTCCCGGAGGATTTGGCTCAGTCTTTTTCAAGGATTGAAGTCAGATATAAAGATGCTACGTGGTATTCGGACAGTGATCGTATTTACCGGCCTTATTCCGAAGCCGGGGAATTGGAGAAAGAAGAGATCGCTATTCGTCTGGAAGAAATTAAGAAAATGGCGTCTGGGGCATTGCTTGAGCAGATGCCTTACGTGGAGGATTTGTTTGTTGTGCCGGACGCGGATGCTATATTCTGGTATAAGGCCGACGATGGAGAAATGAATGTTGTCATTTCTCAGTGGGGATTCGAAAAACGCACTATTGAACAACAGACTAATGTCATTTGCGATTTGATTTCTGCGCCGCGACCGCTGACTCAGATCCAGGTTGTGTTGAAGTGCAAGTTCAGCAACGGAGAGCCGGCCGCTGACTTCGAATTCTACCTTAATATCTTCAATAATAAGAAACTTTGCAGGACTTCTGATAAGGGAGAGTATTCAATTGGATCGCTTTTCCCGGATAAGCAATTTTCTGTAGAAACTCCGGATGGGTCTCAGAAAATCGAATTCACGGTAAAGAAAGATGCAGAGTACTACGTAGTATTCGAGTTGCCTGAAGAAGAGGAATTATCGGAAGAAGTAGAGGTAGATGACGATAATTCCAATGGCGAAGAAGATCAAAAGATCGAAGTGCCGCGTCCGGAGCCGGATCGCATGGTAACGATTAGACTGCTTGGATATAAAGGTGAATTTCTTCCAGATATGCCTTTCAAACTGAGAATGGCTGATGGAAAGATTTTAGAAGGGATCACAGATAAAGAGGGAAATACCTCGATTCCACTTAAGGATCTTCCTGTAGGGAAAAAGTGTAATATCTCATTCACGATGACAGCCGAATATCAAAAATCTTTAAGTTTAAAAAAGAACGTTGTTGAAAAATGAAGAAGTTCAAGGATATATTGTTTTCGCAAGATTTTTTGATAGAGCCCGGTAAGATGGAGTATGAGTTCAGGATGAAGAAACGCTCCTATTGGTGGATGTGGATTCTCGGCTTGGCGGCTTTCTTCGCGCTATGCTTAGTCAGATGCGATCATTCGATAGAAGTGAGGACTGTAGAAGAACAGACCGGTAAGGAAGTAGCGTGCAAATCGGTCACGATGAAATATACGTCTCACTTCTTATTCAATGAAGGGCATCTTTTCGATAGCCAATCTAATACTATAACCTCTACAGCTGACGAACATGGGATCGCCCGCTTTGAGAACTTACCATGTAGTATTTTCTCATATATCTTCTATGCCTTCAGTCAGGCCGAATACTCGGTAGAATGTGACAATTACGCTCAGGTCCATTCTCCTCAGTCAGGACTTTTTCATTATAAATCCATTCAAATCATAGAAATGAGACCTGAGGGATTTAATGATGAGGCTCAAGAAGATCCTACGGCGTATATTGAAGACAGTGGGCAGTCTCAGGAAAATCCTCCCGTTGAGTTGCTGGATCCGTGTAATGCTTCCGACGATGGCAGAGAGCACCTTGATGCCGGAACTGTTTCGGACCCCAAATCCTACAACATGGGTCAAACATCAGGTAATTTTGATATTAAATGGGATAACGGAGGTGCTTATCCCGACCGAATTGACGTTTACAATCATACTCCGGAAGAACCTTATGATGCCCGTTCTCCGATTTTTTCAACAGGTATGGTAGTCGATAAAGGATCAGCTACGATTAGTTTTTCTGAAGGAAGTGTCATCACAATCATCGTAACAACAGGATCATCTGATAATTCGGATTGGTTCTACGAACTAAGTTGTCCGAGGTAAAGATATTAATTTAGAAAAGCAGGGTTACTTTTAAAAATAACTATCATAATAGAGTGTAATCCCTGATTTCTTAGAATCTAACTGATGATTCAAAGTATCTATCCCGGTTCTATAAATTAGATCAATAACCGGATCAAGAAAAAATGATAATAATCAATCACTAATATCTATATGGAAAATAATTTGAAACAAAGAAATGGGTGCATCTCAGCATGGTTATGGCTGGCACTAATTGCAAACATTGGAATATTACTATTCTATGTAATATCTATGTTTGGGCAAGAATCGCAGGCATCAGCGTTAGGATTCGGTTTATGTTCTATTCTGGCAGCCTGCAATGTGTTGGGTATCATATTGCTGTTAAAATGGCAGAAAGTGGGATTCTACATGATTGTAGTATCCTCAACGCTCGCCGTAGTGGTCAACATCTTTGTGTTGAATTTATCGCCCCTTACTGCCTTAGGCACATTAATCGCTATTATAATATGGTGGGCAATACTCCAGTTGGACAAAGGAGGAGTATCGGCATGGAGCCAGCTTGAATCCGGATGGAACGGTAAACAACATGGCAAACTATATCAGATATTTGCAGGTATAGGATTATTGCTCTTCGTCCTGACTATAATCGCTTTCGGTCATTCCGGAAGTGGTAGTGATCCGAAGGAAGATGATACTATAGCACTGATAGATGAAGATGATACTGATATAACTGTCGTAGAAGAAGAGAGTGTCGCAGAAAAGAATCTTCGTGCGCTCCAATCCGGAATACGCCAGGCAAATCAAGAGTTCCCTCAAAAAATTGAGGAAGGTCTGATAGTAACAGAGATGTCGATGGAGGGGGATTTTGTAGTCTATGAGGTAGAAGTTGATGAGGACGTGTATGATATTGATAATCTCAGTAGCAATCGCAAGAATATGAGAGCTCCTATGCTCGAGTTCCTCAATTCCTCCGACCCTCAGATTATCCTTCTGAAAAATATGTGTATCAAAGCCGAAAAAGGGATTGCCTATAAATATGTGGGTGACACTACCGGGAAATCGTTCTATATACGCTTCTCCTGTGATGAATTGGATGATTGAATTGTAGGTTCAAGGGATGTTAATCAAAATGTATTGATCCAAAAAGTATGAAAAGAAAAATTTGGATTTTAATAAGCATGCTACTTGGCTGTTATGTTGCAAGTATGGCCGGGACTCTTTTCCCCGATGAAGAGACTGTATTCAATGATGTGGAATATGGAGTGTTGTCAATTCAGCGGATATGTCCGAGCAGAATGTGGGATGGGTTGATCCTACGTAATATAGAGTATGATCGTAGAAAAAATGAAGTCATACTATGGGTCCAGATAAAGAGTTGGGATGAACCTAAAGATGAGGTGAAATTCACTGAGAAGATGGCTCAAGAAGAGACTGAATGGATAGTAAAGAACTTTATGAAAGGTTATTATTATCTGGCTGAACACCAGACCATCTTAGGTGAGGGAGATTTCATGCTGTTTCTGTCTATCGGAGGCTTGTTTAAGCAAATGGAAGATGATGGAGCATCGTTAAGAATTCAACTTCTGAAGCCGGACGAAGAATGTCTCGTATATAAAGATATACCGTTTCAGATGTCTTCTTCTGAATTGAAGACATTCCTTAAAGATAGATAAGCGTTTCAATGGCATCTAAAGATAAAATACACATAATCAACTAATTTATAAGGATATGAAATTTATCAAACTTCCCTATTCCCCTTCTATCACTGCCGAGGCAGTTGAGATGGAACTCAAGAAACTTTACCCCCAAAAGAAGATTTCAAGATTTAAGCATATAATAAGAATTCAGGAAAATACATTTCGCCATGCGACAGTAAGTGTTTTTCCCAATCCTAAAAAGAATCTGACGCAAATCGCTGTCGCGTCCGCAATGCCCGCTTGGGCAGTAGTCGCAATTGTGGTCCCTATTGTGTTTATAGGACTGGGATGTTATGCGTCGTTTGGCAATTGGGCCACGGAAGTCACTCAGGCTCTGAATTCAAGATATAATAAGTAGTAGAGGGGTTCAAATAATATGTAGGGATAGGGTTACAAACTAAGGGATTTATCCATAAGTAGAAAAATAAATCAAGATTTTTCTACTTATGGATAATTTTAAGAGGCAAAGTGAGTTAAATAAGCAGGATGAGGTCTTTGTCGATGCTCTTAAAAGGTGCGACGATTTGAGAAACCGGGAGTTTTTCTATCATGAGATAGGGGGAATTCTTCATCGGATACGGATCGAGGTATTCCGGGGATTGGTGGACTTCGATGAAATGGTCAGCGAACTTTATCTCTATCTATCGAAGGATAATTGGGCGAAGCTTGATAGCTTCGATGCAAGAGGTGGAAGCCGGTTGAGAACATGGATGATTCCTGTCGCATGGAGATTTTTCATCAGCATCCGTGAGAAATTGCTTTTCGGTAAGGAAAAGCCGGATCTCATTCGATCGGATTCTTCCGCGGAGCAGCTATTTTCGGAGGATGATCTCAGGATTCAGATTGCAATTGATGTCAATGCCGTCCTGGGGAAAATGCCGAATCGCCGTTATGCCGAGATCATCCGTCTGCTGATTGTTGAAGGTTATGCTCCAAAGGATGTGGCGGAAATGCTGGGGATGAAGACAGATAATGTGTATAACCTGAAGCATCGGGCTATCGCTCAGTTTATTGACCTTTATGGTCAGAGATAGAAAAATGTCGTGACTTTGCTCTATATAATGTAACCATCACATATATATATAGAATGATAAGTCAAAGATTTTCGATTGTTTCTGCAAATCAGATCGTAAGTTTTATGAGTCGCGGCAATCCGGATGAAGATAGGATATTGGATTCCATCGAAAGCGTATCCGATCTTTGGGTACTTGCGAATATGAAAGAGACTTTTATTGATGAAAACGATTAGAATTGCATTTCTCTTAGCAGTGATTCTGGCGTGTTTTCTCCCGGGCGGGGCGAAGACACGCCGCGCTGTTGTCATAGGGCTGGGGAAGCAGCAGGATAAATCATGGGCTAAGATTAATGGCGACAAGGATGTGGCATTGGTAGTCGGGATGCTGAAATCCAACAGGTTTAATGATATCTCGACTCTGATAAATGAGCAGGCGACAAAAGCAGGAATCGTAAAAGCTTTTAATTCGCTGATAAAGCGTTCGCAAAAAGGGGATATAATATATATCCATTTTTCGGGTCATGGTCAGTTGATGACTGATGTGGATGGCGATGAAGAAGACGGATTGGATGAGTCATGGATTCCGTATGATGCCCGGATGTATTACGGTCCTATGGACAGGGGCGAGAAGCATCTGAGCGATGATGAGATAGGCAGGTATATGAGCAGGCTTCGTGAAAAGATAGGGAATTCGGGTGTCATTGCGGTAGTCGTCGATGCGTGCCATAGCGGAGATTCCACGAGGGATCCGGATGGTAAGGAAGATGTAATAATCCGAGGGGTGGATGCTGATTTCGTAATACCCGGGAAGAGGCAGATGGCAGGATCGCGTCATGCAGAATCCTGGTTGACGTTAAGTGCCTGTCGGGATTTCCAGATGAATCAGGAGTACAACGGTGTCGGAAAACTCACCCATTTCCTCTGCGACAACTGGCGAAGTTTAGTCGGAAAGCCGGATAAGGATATTCTCAAAGTAATAGATCGTGCTTTTGAATCCCGCAAGTATAAAGGACCATACGCTCAGAATCCTTATCTTTCGGGAAATTACGGAAATGTTTTTTCACAGATATTTCAAGCAAAATGATTTTTTTTCGAAGAAGTAAAGGATATAGCGATATTCAGGTCGTCAGAGCATACCAGACCGGTGACAAAAAGGTGCAGCAGTATTGGTATGACGCGTGTTTGCGCCAGTTTGGAAAAGGCACGTTCCGGTATGGATCGCTGACGGATTATGATCGCGAAGATCTTTTCCAGAATTCCTTCATACTCCTTTGGGAAAAGATGGAGTCGCGGCAGATTCATGTCGTAGATGATACGATATGGGTAGCGACGCGTCAAGGGGAGAGGGAGGTAACGGAATTAATGGCGTATTTCATGAGAATCGTCAAGAATAAATATCTTGAGCTTCTGAGGTCGGGGAAGTTTATTGTGGAGATTAATCCTGAGATCACTTCTTCCGGAGATGATATCGGAGATGAATTTGCGGATGATCCATTCTGGGACGAGGACCCTGAGGTTGAGAAAGACCGCATTGTAAGTCAGTGTCTTCTCTCTCTTCCCAAGAGTTGCCTGGAGATCCTGACCATGTTCTATTACCAAAAGAAATCTCTTGAGGAAATTCTTGCAGAGCGCCCGGAAAATACTTCATACGCCGGGCTGAAGAGTCGCAAATCCAAGTGTATGGCTAATCTGAAGAAGCGAATAAATGAGTCATTCGCAAAGGCTGGACTTAAATAATTTAAGTTTTGCTTCGCAACTCACATTATTTAAGTAATAAGTAATAAGTAGTAAGTAATCATAGAATTACATAACTTGCGAAAGATAAGACTATAAAAGATGAATGAGGAGAATATAGATAATAGAATTGAGCGGGTCATAGGTAAGGTCGCTTCTAAAAAAGAGATGATGGACCGCTGGAAGCGTGACTATGAAGAGGAGCAATCTCGAAAGAGAACCATAAGGAAGCGATGGATGCTTTACGGTATTCCTGCGGCAGCCTCCGTAGTAGTCATATGCGTTATCGGATTGACTGTCTTGCGGCCAAAGGTTGGATCCCCGGATCATGAATTGTCGAATGTCACGGATATAGAGAATGTCAATTATCCCGTCTTTCGCGGTGGAGAATCTGACATGAATGAAATATCCGGCTTGATAGAATCGGGCAAATATGATGAAGCGATGTCTGCGATAGATTCCGCGATGAAGGATACAGTCATAGATGCATCAGTCACTCCCGAGCGCCGCGAATATCTTGAATCTGTCCTTGCGGATCGTCATTATGAACTGACCTGGCTTAAGATTCAAGTCCTGATTAAGATCGGCAGATGCGACGAGGCAAAGGGATTGCTCAAGTCATACATAGGACTTGAAGGGGATCATAAAGAAGAAGCGGACAAGTTATTCAAATCTATTGATAAATGAGAAAAATATTTATATTGATCGTTCTGGCTTTTGCAGCATTGGGAGCGAAACCCCAAATCTATAATAATTTCCTGGAGGCCGGAAAGTATGCTTCTGCCGATAAGAATTATCCTTTGGCTTTGTATTTTCTTGAAGAGGCCGAATCATTGATCCCGGGGGATTCAATAGTGGATCGATACATAGTCAGTGCGCGGCTCAGAGATGCAAATAAAGAACTCGGAAATTATGATCGTGCGCTCAAATATGGGGAGGACTGCATCGGGATTCTTAAAAGTCTGGGAGGAGACTCAACTCCGGAATTAATGACTGACTATGCGGCCCAAGCTATTATTTATGCCCGTAAGAAGGATATATCCAAAGCTAAAAGTTATCCGGATTCTATATTAAGAATCGTCTCCAATCCCGATCTGAATATGGCTTATCAGAAGCAGGGAGTAACCCTGATGGGGCTTATTTATGGAAAAGTAGGCGATTGGCCTATGGCTGAGTCCGCCTATGAACTTGCTGAAATGTATTCCCGCAGATATCCTCAGTCAGATGATACTCAGCAAAGTCTTAATCTTTTGGGAAATGCGCGATACCAGAACGATAATTACGACTCTGCGCTGTCTGCTTATGAGAGTCAGCGCCATATCTGCGAGCGGCTATATGGACGCGACTCGCGCCAATATCAGTGGGCTAATTATTGTATGGCCAATATGCTCGCATATATGGGGGATACGTATAATGGAGCCGGAATGTATGCGGATGTGATCAAATGGTATGCAGATAGAATGCTCAGCGACATGCAGTCGCTCCCTTCTTCGGAGCGGGATGCGTATCTTAGCGATATGCTTGAAATATTGCAGAATGCTATCCCTTTCGGAGTGGCAGCCGGATTTAACGAGGATGACTTTACAGATCTTGCCGGTGATTATCTTCTTCTGACAAAGGGGTTGCTTTTGGCTACGGAGAAGTCTACAGCGACATTAATCCGGGAGAATGGCTCGCCGGAGGAGATAGCGAAGCTTTCTGCTCTGAATGATATGCGACTGCGCCTGGAGGATCTTGTTGCCGATCCGGCAAGTGATCGAAAGGAGGCTCTCAATCTATACGCCGAGATAAAGAAATTTGACATGGAATTGGCCGATGCTTGCGCAGGCTATGGTAGCAACGTGGAAGATCTGAATATAATATATGATGACATCAGGGAGATTCTTAAGGATGATGAGGTAATACTGGATTTTGCTGACTTCAAGCCAAAAAGTCTTCCGCGCCAATACGTATGTTATGAAATCAGGAAGAATCAGAAATTCTCAAAGGTCCATTATATCTGCAATGGAGAGCAACTCGATTCGCTACTCAATCTTGAGAAAGGGATATTAAGTAATCTATATTCCGGTGAGGCCGGCGAAGAGATGGCGTCCCTGATAGGCAAGAGACTTAAAGAGATAGCAGGGGATGCCCGGACCGTCTATTATGTCCCGTCAGGTATTTTCCATAAGCTTGCGATAGAAGCAATTCCTGATGGCGAAGGTCGGTTGGCGGATAATTATACTTTCCGCCGACTGTCATCGGCTCGAGAACTTGTCAAAAACGGAAACGAAGAGATCAAGCCTTCGGCACTTCTGTATGGCGGATTGACGTATAGTGAGGATGTCCGGCCTCTACCTCGGTCGCTTCAGGAAGTTACCGATATATCGGCTGCGTTAAAGAGTAAAGTCCCTGTCACGGTATTTTCCGGCAATGAAGGAAGTAAAACAACAATACTGAATCAAAATCTCGACTCGCCCGGAATAATGCATTTTTCTACGCATGGTTATTATTATACACCCGACGACAGCAATCTTCCATCTCCGCTTGAAGGCTATAATAATGCCATGGTTCTGACCGGACTGGTAATGTCCGACGGATCTTTGGAATCTAAGAGAGGCCTCCTCTCGGCTGCTGAGATAGCGGGATGCTATTTCAAAGATACCTCCATCGCCACTCTTGCGGCGTGCCATTCCGGACAGGGTGAGGTCACCTCAGAAGGGATCTATGGATTGCAACGTGCATTCAAAAAAGCCGGAGTGGATACTGTCGTGATGAATCTCTGGGAGGCGAGCGACGTGGCTACAAAATTATTCATGAAGACTTTCTATCAAGATCTGATCAACGGCAGCCGCGACCGCCACAAAGCCTTCGAAGCAGCGCGATCCGCAGTGCGCCGCCAATATCCCTCGCCATTCTACTGGGCCGGCTTCGTCATGATCGACTGACCTCTTCGGGGGAGTAGGAGCGGCAGAGGTCGCGGATGAGGCAGTTGGGGCAGTCGGGACGGCGGGCTTTGCAGACGTAGCGGCCGTGGAGGATCAGCCAGTGGTGGGCTTTGGGAAGAAGCTCTTCGGGGATGTGCTTTACCAAGGTCTTTTCTGTGGCCAAGGGTGTCTTTGAATTGCGGGTCAGCCCGATACGGTTGCTGACGCGGAAGACATGGGTATCTACCGCCATGGCAGCTTTGTTCCATACGACGGAGAGCATGACGTTGGCCGTCTTTCTGCCGACTCCGGGCAGACGCATGAGATTGTCAATGTCAGATGGCATCTCTGCGTCAAACTCATCGACAAGCAGCCGTGCCGCATTAAGCAGATGGCGCGTCTTATTGTTGGGGAATGTGACGGATTTGATATATTCATAGACAGTCTCTTCATTGCTGGCAGCGAGCGACTGCGGATCGGGGAAAGCCTCGAAAAGGGGAGGAGTCACTATATTGACCCGTTTATCCGTGCATTGAGCGGAAAGAATGACCGCGAGCAATAGATGGAAAGGAGTGTCATAGTTCAGCTCTGTCTTCGGCTCGGGCATCGCTTTGGCAAATCTTTCCATTATTTTGTCGTAGCGTTCTTGAATCTTCATGTATAGATAATAGAATTAAGAGACTGGTTACTAAGGATTGTTAAATTTTAAGTAGAATACGCAAGCTCCCTCTGCCGGCAGAGGGAGCTTGTAATATATTGGGATAATATGTCAGGCAAGATCGATTGAATTAGCGGGCAGCATCGAATTCGTGGAGGAACCGAACGTCGTTTTCAGAGAACATCCGGAGGTCTTTTACACGATATTTGAGATTCGTGATTCGCTCGATTCCCATTCCGAATGCGTAACCTGTGAATTCTTTTGAGTCGATGCCGCAGGCTTCAAGGACGTTGGGGTCGACCATACCGCATCCGAGAATCTCTACCCATCCCGTGCCTTTACAGAATGCACATCCTTTGCCGCCGCATATATGGCAGGAGATATCCATCTCTGCCGATGGCTCCGTGAAGGGGAAATATGAGGGACGCAGACGGATCTTGGTCTCCGGACCAAACATCTCTCTTGCGAAATAGAGCAGACATTGCTTGAGGTCGGCGAAGGATACATTGCGGTCAATGTAGAGGCCTTCTACCTGATGGAAGAAGCAATGGGCGCGAGCTGAGATGGCTTCGTTTCTGTAGACCCGTCCGGGGCATATGATGCGGATCGGAGGGCGATTTGCCTCCATGGTGCGAGTCTGGACAGAGGATGTATGGGTGCGAAGAAGAATATCCTGAGGCGAGCGCGAGATGAAGAATGTGTCCTGCATGTCGCGGGCCGGATGATCAGGGGGGAAGTTAAGAGAAGAGAATACGTGCCAGTCATCCTCTATTTCGGGACCTTCGGCTATAGTGAAGCCCATCGATCCGAAGATTTCGAAAATCTCATTCTTTACCAGAGAAAGGGGATGGCGTGTGCCGAACGGTGTAGGAGTTGAGGTGCGCGTCAGGTCGATATCGGCCATTGCGGATTCCGCATTCGCACTCAGTGCTTCCTTAAGGGCTGCGAGTTTCTCTGTCGCTGCATTCTTAAGCTGATTGAGTTTCTGTCCCAACTCGCGTTTCTGATCGGCCGGGACATTGCGGAATTCATTCATGAGCGCTGAAATCTCACCTTTCTTACTGAGATATTTGATGCGGATCTGCTCCACCTCTTCTGCGGAAGAGGCCTTGAGGTTATTGATATTTTCGAGTATTGAATTTATCTTTTCTATCATAACGAATTATCAAGCTCTTATTTCAATATATATTAAATGCAAAGTTAGCAAAAAATTGCGGTATAATCGCAATCTCGCGTATAAAAGCGTGCAAAAAAAGACAAGACTTACTCGTGCGACGGTAAGTCTTGTCTTTTTTTGCGATAGATTTTACCCGGGGGATCAGATCGTATTTTCTACATTCCAGGTGAATGCGCGGAGTCCGAGCAGAGGCTTGGATTCATCGAGAGCATGGAGACGGGAGAGGAGATTGTCGACGCGCGAATCCTCCACGAATGTGATCAGAGCTGAAGCGAGGGCCGGCCAGGCGTGGGTTCCGTAGTGGGGTTCGCCTTTGACGGAGCCGCGGCCCTGCACATTCCCGAAGGCTGTGAATCCACGGCAAGACAGGCGGTCGAGGATTTCTATTATTGCCTCATGATGAGCCTGATCGTAGGATATGAATACGGCTTTCATTTTACTTTTCAGATTGGAGTGATTTGCGTATTTTCTTACGGATATTTTTGACTCCTTTACCGGCGAATACGCAATAAAGTACCGGGACAAAGAGCAGAGTCAGAATCGTGGAGAATGTCAGACCGCCGATTACGGCCACGCCCATCGGACGCCACATTTCCGAACCCTGACCGGATCCGACCGCCATCGGGACCATACCGAGAATCGTGGTGAGTGTAGTCATGACTACAGGGCGAAGACGAGAACGTCCCGCATCGATCACAGCCAGACGAATCGACATGCCGCGTTCGCGGTTGAGGATTATGTAGTCGATAAGTACGATACCATTCTTTACTACGATACCGATAAGCATGATCGCGCCGATCATCGACATGACGTTAAGCGTATGTCCTGTGATCCATAGAATGATGAAGACGCCGGAGAAAGCGAAGAGCAGTGAGGTCATGATGATGCCCGGATATGTCAATGATTCAAACTGGGCTGCCATGACGATATAGACGAGTATTATGATGAGAAGGCCGAGGGTGAGCAGGTCTTTGAAGGAATCCTGCTGGTCTTCATAAGAACCGGCCAGTCCTATCGAGATGCCCGAGGGGAGACGCATTTCATCAATCTTGAGTTCGGCTTCGGTCACAACCTGGTCCATCGGAACTCCGTCGACGACGGCCGATACCGTAATCAGGCGCTCACGATCTTTTCGTTCGATTGTAGGAGGAGTGAAACGTTCTACGACCTTGCCAAGTTCGCTGAGTTTTACGCCTGCTCCGGAGGGAGTCATGATAGTGATATTTTCGATGTCGGAGATGCTCGTGCGATGCTCCGGAGCATACATTACCTTTATATCATACTCTTCGCCGTCTTCGCGGAATTGCGAAGATGTCGCGCCGTTGATGCGATTTCGCAGGTAGGTAGCGGCCGTAGTAAGATTAAGGCCGTAGAGAGCGAGTTTCTCGCGGTCGAAATCTACCTGATATTCCGGTTGATAATCCGAGCGTGAGATAGTGACGTCGGCAGTCCCCGGGATTCCTTCGAGTATCTCCTTCAGCTGACGGGCTACAGTGTCGGTCTGCTCGAAATCATAACCATAGATCTCGAAGTCTACGGTCGATTGGCCTCCCATACCCATGCCTCGTCCGCCGCCGACATTGACCTGAGCTTTCTTGAATTCCGGGAATTCTTTCTGCAGGTCTTTACGCATGCCGTCGGCGATCTCCTGGATTCCGCGCTCGCGGTCGCCGGGATCAGTCAGGGAGATGTTCATGGAGATGATGTGGGCGCCGTTGTCCTGCAGCGAAGCGTAGGTATTGTCGGAGGAAGCCGGGCCCACGGTATAGGTCTGCACCTTGATTTCAGGATATTTCTTTCTCCATAAGGTGTCGAGTCGGGCCATTACCTCTTCCGCCTGATTTACGCGGGCTCCGATAGGCAGCTCAAGCGAGACTCCGATGCGGGCGTTGTCCTGCGTCGGGAAGAACTCCGTGCCTACGAATTTCATGAGGAATATGGAGCCTACGAACGTTGCCAGACAGATGATGATCGTCACCGTGCGGTTGCGCACAACCTTACGGAGCAACCCTGCATAGGCATCGTCAAACTTATCGAGAGCCTTCTCGATGGGGACATAAAGAGTATTATATATCTTGCCGTGCTTATTGTTGAGTCGAAGCCATTGGCTGCAGAGCATCGGTGTGAGCGAAAGGGCGCAGGTGGTAGATATGATCATCATGATGGTGACCATCCATCCGAGCTGGCGGAAAAGCACGCCGGTCATTCCGGTCACGAGGGTCAGCGGGAAGAATACCGCGATGAGGGTAAGGGTTGATGCTATTACGGAAATGGCTACCTCATTCGTGCCGTGGACAGCGGCCTGCTTTGGATCGGCTCCGCGTTCGATGTGGGTAGTGACATTCTCCAATACTACAATAGCGTCATCGACGACCATACCGATCGATATTGACAGAGCTGACAGAGATACGATATTGAGGGTATTTCCCGTCGCGAAGAGATATATGAATGATGCGATAAGGGAGACAGGGATCGTGATGACGATGATCATCGTCGCGCGCCAGCGTCCGAGGAAGATGAAGACGACAAGCATGACGAAGAGCAGAGCATAAAGGACTGTCTCTTCAAGCGAGGCTATAGTGTTGCGGATGTTGTCGGAAGTATCGACAATGACCCCGACCTTGACGTCGGATGGGAGATTCTTCTGAAGCTTTGGTAGCATCTGCATCACCTTCTCCGAGATCTGCACGGAGTTGGCTCCACTTTGCTTCTGAATGATCACCATCGCGCCTGCTTCGCCGTTGATGTAAGTCTGCTGGGTGCGTTCTTCAAGCGAGTCCTCGATTCGGGCAACGTCATGGAGATAGACAGGGCGACCGTCGAAGACTCCAACGACGAGATCTTTCATCTGAGAGGAGGAGTCGAATTCACCCTGTACGCGCAGGGCGTAGGTATTGGATCCGATGTCGAACGCACCGCCCGGGACGTTTCTGTTTTCCGCGCCGACGATCTGAGAGATCCCCTCGACAGTCAGATGATAGGCCTCCAGTTTGTTGGGATCGACGTAGACGTGGATCTCACGTTTCGGAGCGCCCGATATGCTGACTGATCCGACTCCGTCAATACGCGCCAGAGGATTTGCGAGGCCATCATCAAGAATCTTATACAGGCCTGCCATACTCTCCTTGGCCTCGACGGAGAGAAGGCAGATAGGAATCATGTCGGTGGAGAACTTGAAGATGATGGGATTCTGGGCATCATCCGGAAGTTGGGATTCCACCATGTCAAGCTTGTCGCGGACATCATTGGTCAGCACGTCGATATCATATCCATATTCGAATTCGAGTGTGATGACCGACGTATTTTCGCGTGACGCGGAAGTGATATGCTTGAGATGCTCTACTGAGTTGAGAGTGTTTTCAAGTGGCTTGGTGACATTCTGCTCTATATCCTCGGCGCTTGCGCCGGGATACATGGTGATGACCATTATGGTATTTGTGTCGATGTCGGGAAAGAGATCGACCGGAAGTTTTGCCAGAGAGAAGAGACCCAGGATGATGACAGCCACGAAGCATAGCGTCGTCATGATAGGCCGCTTTACGGCAGATCCATATAGACTCATAATTCTAAAGGGTTAACGATTACTTTTGTAATTCTACAGAGGCGCCGTTCTTAAGTTTTGACTTTTCTGAGACAACCACCTGCTCGCCGGGGTTGACTCCGGAAAGCACTTCATAGCGATCATCGAGGCGTCGGCCGAGTTCCACCATGGAGTATGTCACTTTTCCATCCTTATATATATAGACGAAATTATTGCCGGAACCGCGCTGCTTTTCTACCGCTTTGTCGGGTACTACAGGACGCTGAGCAGTGCCGAGGTTTAGTTCCACGCGTCCGAACATTCCCGGCAGTATGCGGCCCCCCGGATTGGGGACAGTGACCTCAACGCCGAAGGTGCGGGATGCCTGATCTACGGTAGGAGCTACCATTGTCACAGTTCCCGGGAATACTTCTTCACCATAGGATTCGAGTGTCACGCCGGCATGCATCCCTTTCTTTACACGCGAGAACTCGCTTTCATTGACGTTGATGACTACCTTGACGGGATTAACTGTGCCTATAGTCAGGATCGGGAGCGCTCCTGTCATATCGCCCGGATCATAGTTGCGGGCTGTGACAACACCGCTGACAGGAGCTGTCAGTACAGTATTTTCCTGCACATTCTTGAGAGCTCTTTCAGCTGAGGCCAATGCATTTTTGGCATTGACGACCTGCAACTCCATTGCGTCTACCTGCTGCTTTGTGCCTCCTCCGATCTTGAAGAGTTCCAAAGCGCGGTTGTAGTTGACTTCTACATTCCGCAGATTAGCTCGGGCATTGTCAACCTGAAGCTGATAGGAAGTAGTGTTGACATCATCAAGTACGACCAGACGCTGTCCTGCGCTGACCATCATCCCCTCATCTACGAGAATTTGCTTGATGCGGTTGGGAGCGTTCGACGATATATTATTGACCTTATCCGCTTCGACGGTAGCTGTAAGAATCTGGATGTCGGCTACATTCTCTTCTCCGACGGTAGCTATCTTTACGGTCGGGAGTTTTTCATCCTCCTCATCTTTATTCTTATCTTTGTCTCCGGAGCAGCATGCGAGGGAAAGAGGAAGGAGCAGCAGGAGAGATCTGACTAAAAATCTTTTTAATTTCATATTATGATGATTGATGGTGAAAGGGTAAGTATTTTTTTTCTGTTTATTTCTTATGAGTCCGCTTATCACACTCAGGTTTATTTCTGAGATTTCCGGGCAGCATATAATTCATCCTCCTTGCCAAGCAGCAGATCGAGTTCGGAAGATGACACGAGGTAGTTATATATAGATTGGAAATAGGCGAGCTGAGCGGAAGTATTGGCAAGTTCGGAATCGCGAAGATCAAGGAAGGATGCCGCTCCGATTTCAAAACTCTTCTGCATGATGTCGTAGGCTTTGCCGGCTGAGAGCATACCCTGGCGGCTACTTTCTATCTGGGCGGCCTCGCGACGTATGTTGTCAAGAGCCAGATCGCGCTGCATCTTAAGCGACATGAGAAGATTCTCTCGCTGTAGTTTCAATTCGTTGACCTGCACTTCCGCCTGCTTCAAACCATAATACTTTGAGCCTCCCGAGAAGATGGGGACGGATAGCGCCAACGCCACATTGGAGTATGGATTGAATTCCTGATTTTTCAGTGCATTTCCATTGCTCAGTGAGAGCCAGGAGAGATTGAATGATGCTCCGAGTGTCGGAATCCACGCGAATTTCTTTAGGTCTACGTTCTTGCGGGCTATCTCAGTCTGGATATCAAGAGAACGCAGAGAAGAGTTGCCCGCGAGGTTGCCTTCATCGCCGAGAGCGTAGCCATACATTTCCTGCTGCATGGCCGCAAGAGTCGTGTCAGGCTGAATTGTCACTTCATAGTCGATGCCCATCAGGACCTTGAGAGCGAGTTCACACTGGCGCACCGAGATATCAGCCTGGAGAAGTTCGGGTTCGATATTGGTGACCTGCACTGATGAGCGCAGTACGTCATACTCCGAAGCTGTCCCGGCCTCAAACTGCTTTTTGTAAATGTCGGCATTGAGTTTGGCCCGGTCATAGTTTTTTTTGATGACTTCCCGAGATGCATGGGCAAGCAGGAGGGAATAATAAGATTTATTGATTTCATTGATGAGGTCAAGGCGGGATGCTCGGGCAGACTCCATCTGGGCCAGAATCTGAGTCTTGGAAATACTGATAGCTTTCCAGAGAGTTGGCGCAACGAGCGGCATAGAGGCATTGAATCCGAGATTCCAGGAGTTGTCGGAACCCATCTTCAGACTCTGACTCTGTCCTCCCATGTTCATTCGGATGGTCTGCAATTCGATCGAACGCTGATAAGCCGCCTGAAAATCTATCGTCGGGAAAAGTCCGCCCTGAGCCTCTTTGCGGGCGTATTCCATGCGTTGCACTTCGCGGTCGGCAATCTTGATAGTAGGACTTTTGTCAAGTGCAATCTTAATGCAGTCTTCGCGGGAAAGGATAAGATAGACCTCTTCTTTAACAGTGGGGGCCGGGACAGCTACAGCAGTTGAATCTTCCGGCATATTCATGTTGACGACTCCGATATTCTGATATCCTGCGAATGCAAGCAAAGGCATACATAGAGCCGAGACGGAAATTAGTCTGTGAACCATTTTTAATTATTAAAGCAGAAGACCGACGGATCAAATATCGGGTTGCTGATATTTATATCGTCATTCTTCTTGGTTATGAATTGTCAGGTTGGTTGATTTATTTTATACTTTTATGATTAGAGAGTTCGGGGAAATATCGTGGAAGATTATTGTTGAGCAGTTCGAGCCCCTTAGGGGATGCTATGGAACGCAGGAAGCATATAGACATAGTGTTGAAGATTTCTGCCAATGTCAGATCATCGGTAAAAGAATTTTCCATACGCTTGAGAGATTCCATCTGAAGGAGGAGTATTTTAGACAGGGCCTTATAGTTGAGGTCTTCTATGAAGACTCCTTGCTTGATTCCGGCCTCAAAGAGTTCCTGCATCTGCTCTGTAATTCCACTTACATTATTTTCATAATCGTGCCTCAGATCAGGATAGAGCCGATCCATATCTCTGAAAAATTCGATGTTCACTTTTCCCAGGTTCTCACTATGAAGATGGAAGATCCTTATCATTCCTTCCATCACATTCTCCGAAGTGCGGAATATCTCATCGCATCTATCATGATGAATCTGATAGTGATGTTTGAGAGCCTGCAGTATGATGTCGTTTTTATTTTCGTAAATCTCGTATAGGGTGCGCTTGGAAATCTGGAGGCGCCTGGAGAGCGCTTCCATAGTAGTGGCTTTGAACCCCTTTTCCAGGAGCAGCTCATAAGCTGTCTCGAGAATTTGATTGTTGTCCATAGCGGAAAGATGAATATTGGTATAATCTCGAAAAACGCTGCAAAGTTACATAAAAAAACTGAAAACTAAAAATTAGTTTTCAGTTTTTTGTTGAATAATATTCGCGGTATTTATATAGCCCCGCTCTGCGAGGCCGGCTACGGATATGACGTATAACGGTTAACTCTACGGGCCTAACGCAATGCCCCGCATAGCGGGGCATTTAGTAGTGGAATAATTGGGGTTTTGATTCTGTTTTAGTACGCCATTGCGACCTCTGATTCCTGATGGGAGGGTGCCGGGATACCGAATTTTTCACGGAGATGAGAGATCATGTCTTTTGTCATCTCTTCAAGACCATATTCGGGATGCCAATCCCATTCTTCGCGAGCACAGGAGTCATCAAGGCTATTGGGCCATGAGTCCGCTATTTTCTGACGGAGAGGATCCAATTCGTAGGTCATTCTGAATCCCGGGATATGCTCCTTTATCTTTGCAGCTATTATTTCGGGATCAAAGCTCATGGAGGCGATGTTGAATGAATTTCTATGGATCAGGCGTGTGGGGTCGGCTTCCATGATTTCAATTGCAGCGCGAAGGGCATCGGGCATATACATCATGTCCATGAATGTGCCGGGTTTGAGCGGACATTTGAATTCTTCACCTTTCACAGCAGAGTAATAGATGTCGACAGCATAGTCAGTAGTGCCGCCTCCGGGAGGAGCGACATAGCTGATAAGTCCGGGGAAACGCACTGAGCGGGTGTCGACTCCGAAGCGGTGGGCGTAATAGTCAGAGAGCATTTCGCCTGTCACTTTAGTGACGCCATAGATAGTCTTGGGGCGCTGGATTGTGTCCTGAGGAGTTTTGTCGGCGGGAGTGCCCGGTCCAAACGAACCGATGGAACTCGGAGTGAAGACTGCGCATTTCTTTTCGCGCGCTACTTCGAGAGTATTGTAAAGTCCTCCGACGCCGATTTTCCATGCGAGCTGGGGTTTGGCTTCAGCTACTGCCGATAGGAGAGCCGCGAGATTATAGATAGTGTCGATTTTATATTTGTCGACAGCCTCGGCAATCTGCATAGGATTGGTAATGTCGACTTCATGCGAAGGACCCGATTCAAGGAGGATGCCTTTCGGTTCGGCTCCTTTTATAAATCCGGCTACAACGTCGCCTTCGGGATATTCATTTCGCAGGCGCATTGTCAGTTCGGAACCGATCTGACCGGTAGCACCGATAATGAGTATATTTTTCATTGATGTAGAGTAGGTTAGATAATGAGAGGGGAGTATGACGAAAGCTCTTGGGTCTTTCTGTCTCTTTTCCCTTCGTGCAAATTTACGGCGAAGTGATGAAATTGCAAAATTTTTCGCTGAAAAAATGCATTAATACGGTGAAAATTTTAGAAATTTTTCCATAGCCTGATTTTAATAAGTGTTATTTACGGCTGTTGGTGATACTGATTTTAGCTGCAATACAAAGGAAAAAGTAGAAAAATTATTAATTTTTTAAGTTTTTAAGCAAAAAATTTGGTGGTTTGGGAAAAAGTTAGTAACTTTGCATCGCTTTAGGAAAGGAAGCCCATTGATAAGCGGCCGATCTTATAGCTAAAATGGTGAATGTAGCTCAGTTGGTTAGAGCGACGGATTGTGGTTCCGTAGGTCGTGGGTTCGAGACCCATCTTTCACCCTCCCCTTAACCAACTCCCAACTCCTGATCCTTGTCAATCTTCGGAATGACAAGGATCTCCTTTTTTTTATATCACCCTCTTTTT
The DNA here is from genome assembly GCA_029057985.1 of Muribaculaceae bacterium. GTDB lineage: Bacteria > Bacteroidota > Bacteroidia > Bacteroidales > Muribaculaceae > Lepagella. Next base: position 34,195 of record JAIDYR010000068.1, read on the forward strand.
TAGGGGTACAAATCATATCAGGGGTCAACATTAATAGCGGCCCCAATGTTAAAAATATGTAAACCGGCTCTTAGAGCCTGTTTTCTAAGAAATGTTAAAATATCAATTTGATGGAATATCAACGATAAAACACCCATATTTTGGCCATTTTCGACCTTTTCATCAGTCGCGATGCCCGCATCGCTCCTTCTTCAAATATCGAATCTGCCTCAAAATCTGTGCATTTTCTCGTTAACATCCTTTAGTAAACCGGCTCTAAACCGGGCAAAGTTTTGCTTGCATAATCTGACTAATTGCTTTTGAATTATGAATAAAAGAATAATGGGATTCTTGGTCGGGGGCTGTCTGCTTGCTGCCACGGCTGTCTTTGCAGAATCTGCAACTGCTACGGATGTCGCCGGTTCGCGTTTCTATGAATCGTGGGACGGATGGCGGCATAAATACAAAGGTGAGAAAGTAATGCCCGATGATTGGACCTGGGGTAAGGACGTGCTTGAGGGTTATGAATCAAGATTCGTCAATCAAGGTGAGGCCTTCGATGGGCCGGTAAGATCAACGATCATTCGCCTCCGGGGCCCGAAGTCATCCCATAAGGGATTCCTTTATATACATGGTTTCAACGATTACTTTTTTCAGTCTGAAATGGGTCGGGAATTTGTGGATTCCGGTTATCATTTCTATGCAGTCGATCTGCGTCGTTACGGGCGTTCGCGGTTGCCATGGCAATATCCCTTTAACGTAAGGGATCAGAAGGAATATTTCGCTGACATAGATTCCGCGCTCGTGCAGATGCGCAGGGATGGCATTACGGATATTACTCTGGGCGGACATTCTACGGGCGGACTGACTGTCTGTTACTTTGCTGCCTGTAGGGGTGCAAGAGTCGGGGTCAACAGGGTAGTGACGGATTCTCCATTTCTTGCGTGGAATTTCAATGCATTCATGCGCAACGTCGCAGCTCCGGTGATTCAAGGACTCGGAAAACTTTTTCCTGATGCTCATGTCAATCAGGGCAAATGCGACGGCTACGCTTATTCTTTATTAAAGGAATATGACGGAGAATGGGTCTACAATACGGATTGGAAGATGATTTACTCTCCTCCCGTGAAATTTTCATGGGTTGGAGCCATAGAAGGAGCGCAAAAGGATCTGATGCGCAAGAAAGAGCATATCGTGGTCCCCTTGTTGGTGATGACCAGCAGCAGGAAGATCGACGGGTGCAACTTCACTCCGGAGTTCATGACAGGGGATGCCGTCTTGGATCCTCCGATGATAAGGGAACGCGGCCGTCAATTGGGCCATGAGAGAGTTGTCTGCGAGATCGACTCCGGTCTTCACGATCTTATTCTATCTCCCTCGCCTCATCGGGAAGCGGCCTACGATTCCATCTTTCGCTTTATCAGGACTCATTGATACAGTTTGACATATTCAAATAAGAGCGGCGCACTTTTCATCAAAGTACGCCGCTTAGCTTTATTATTTGAAGTCCCTGATACTACAACCTTTATTACATGAATCCAATTTCGTTAGCGAAATCGGATATTCTATTTATCCATTGTGACGAGGAGTTCTTCGTTAGTACGGGTCATCTCCATGCGCTTCTTCATAAATTCCATAGCTTCGAGGGAATTCATGTCGGCAAGATAGTTGCGGAGGATCCACATTCTGTTGAGCATTTCCTGACTTTGGAGCAGATCATCGCGACGTGTCGAAGAGGCTATGATGTCGACAGCCGGGAATATGCGCTTGTTGCTAAGCTTGCGGTCAAGCTGAAGCTCCATGTTGCCGGTGCCCTTAAACTCTTCAAAGATAACTTCGTCCATTTTTGAAGATGTCTCAGTGAGGGCTGTGGCTATGATAGTAAGGCTGCCGCCGCCTTCTATATTACGGGCGGCTCCGAAGAAGCGTTTGGGTCTCTGAAGTGCGTTGGCGTCGACGCCGCCGGAAAGAATCTTGCCTGATGCGGGAGAGACTGTATTGTAGGCGCGTGCCAATCGGGTGATGGAATCGAGCATGATGACAACGTCGTGGCCACACTCTACAAGGCGCTTTGCTTTTTCAAGTACAATTCCGGCAATTTTGACGTGGCGCTCAGCCGGCTCATCGAATGTAGAGGCGATGACTTCCGCATTTACGCTTCGGGCCATATCGGTCACTTCCTCCGGGCGCTCGTCGATGAGCAGCATTATGATATAGGTCTCAGGATGATTTTCTGCGATCGCATTTGCGATATCCTTGAGGAGTATTGTCTTACCGGTCTTCGGAGGCGCTACGATCAGGGCTCGCTGGCCTTTACCGATAGGCGCAAACATATCGACAACGCGAGTCGAAAGATTATTCGTCTTGCCGCGGGTAAGATCAAATTTCTCATCCGGGAAAAGGGGCACGAGGTGCTCGAAAGGCACTCTGTCGCGGATGACGTCGGGATTAAGGCCATTGACCGATATGACTTCGCAGAGCGGGAAATATTTTTCACCCTCGCGTGGCGGGCGGATTGATGCCTCGACTACATCGCCGGCTTTGAGTCCGAATGCTTTAATGATATTCTGGGGCACATAGACGTCATCCGGAGAGGCGAGATAATTGTAGTCGCTTGAGCGGAGGAACCCGAATCCTTCGGGCATTATCTCCAAAACTCCGAAGCAATTGAAGATGCCATCCAGGTCATATTGCTCAGTAAGACGCTGTTGCTCTTTTAGCATCAGGCGTTGCTGCATTCTTTGCTTTTTGGTCAGATGCTGATTCCCGGATAGATTAATTCCGGCCTGCTGGGATATTTTAGGAAGTTGCGAGTTTGCTCGCGGCTCACCGATAATCACCGGTCGAGCAGCTTCAGCTGCGGCCGCCTCTTCCTTCTCCTGCTGGGAGCGCGGCTTGAAAGTCTTGCCCTTCTTGCCGGAGAAGATCATGTCAAGATCTGAATGTTTCTGCTGATTATTGCGGTTGCCGGATTGCTGATTATTCTGGCGGTTCTGATTGTTGTGTTGGTTCTGATTGTTGTGTTTAGGAAATAATTCATCGAAATCGACAGAATATTTTCCTATAGCCTGTTTCGGTTGCTGCTGTCCGGCTTCAGGATAATCGGGCAAAGCGAGTCTGCGTGAGTCATCCGAGGAGGCTCCCATATCTCTGACTTCGGCATTGCGGGGAGAATCAATACTTTCAGTCGTCTCCTTAGGATCACGTCCATTTGCATAAGCTGGAATATCCTCGCCGTTGTCTCTGGCCGCTATAGCCGCGAGAGCGGCAGCTTCAAGTTCTTTAAGAGCCTTCGACTTGCGTCCGCGACGCTTACGGAGAGTCGCGATGACTTCTTCCGGAGTCATTTTGGAGAAATCGGGATTCTTTTTGGATTGCTCGTCGGAAGAAGAGAGGGCCTCTGCTTCGAGCGTGGATGCATCTTCAGACATGATTAAAGGGAGTTGGCCGTTAGGATTAAGAGTTGTTGGATTCTTGGATGAGTCATTATTTGACTGCTCAGTCTTTTTATTCTCTTTTTTAGGACGACCGCGTCGTTTTTTCTTTTCAGTCTGCTGGGGTTGTTGCGTATTATCGTATGAGGATTCAGAAGACATCTCCTCATCTGAGGATTTGGTAGTATCCGCTTCAGCGTCCACATCCATTTTGTCAGGTTTCCCGTTTTTCTTCTGTCGAGGTTTGCGTTCTTTCTTTTCGTTGCGGGCGCGAATGGCTTCAGTACGGGCGCGCGCCGTCTCTCTTGAAACTTCAGCCTTGGCAGTGTCAATGGCTTGATTGTCAAGTATATGATAGATAGATTCCTGAAGATTATCTTCAGAAGCGTTTTTCATTCCCATGGAATTGGCAATTTCTATTACTTTCGCCGGCTCCATGTCGTAGAGTTCCTGGAGGTTATACATAAAAAATATGTGATATTGTGTCTTATCCTGCAGATGGGGAATCCTTAATGTCAGAGTGATAGGGGCTGATTTCCCTGTAGGATAATAAAATGGGTCAAAATTATAAATACCGATCCCATAGGGTTGCACGAAATGCAGACGCCGGCTTCTGTCAGCCAGGCTTTGAATATAATAAATTAAGAGGGGGAATCGGATTGGTGATTATTAGCCTGCATACGGGAGAGGCAGTCTTTGCGGCTAAAGGGAGAGAATTTTGGTGAATCTTGGGGAATTGCAGGAGAGAGATCGAACGTGCGGAACCGTTCTGACTCTGCAAAATTACAAATTTAATTTTATTTATGCAAATTCAGATAAAATATTTTGTGGCATTTTTCATCTATCAGGTCAGTTCCCCCGCGTCGGATACCCGGAATCCATACTATCTCCCCAGATTCTTTATTTATCAGCAGATTAATGAATTGGCGACGTGCAAATGGGACGGCTGCTTCTCTCATGACGTCGCTTACAAGTTTTGATTTCCGCCGGCCGCCTTTAGTGGGGAATAATAAAATTCGGTCGCCCTTCTTTGGCCGGCGCCATTCATAACAGGAGGGAGGGTGGGGGAGATATACTTCATCTGCAGACGCTACTCTTATTTTTTCAAATATCTCCTTTGAGGGCGCCAGTATTTTCCATTCCGAAGTTGCATGGTGGAGATCGTTGACATTCCCGTTCGATTGATTTGCTATGCAGAGTTCAGAGTTGATGGGCTCAAGTCTGAGAGAGGAGTCGGTAGTGACTATCCTGCTTCCGTCGTCAAGAGTCCAATGCCGCCCGGCTGTCGGATTATCCGAACGATTAAGGTCAGGTATATGATCCGCGATCTCTCGTGCTTTCGCAGTTGAGATGCCGCGAGGAGAAAGCCAGGAAAAGATCAGAGTCAGCGGAGCCGGAAAAAGATGTATATCCTTGTACGCGATTTCATTTAAATCATCCACATTATGATTCCTGATGAATTCTGCAACTGCATATTCGGTCAGAGCAGAAGCTTCTTCCTGAAGTTCAATTGAATTCTGCAATGCAGAATCCAGCCCTTCCCATCGACTGCGTAGTTGAGGAAGAATTTCATTGCGTAGAAAATTTCTTCGGTAATCGGAGTGAAGGTTGGTAGAATCAGTCATGAAGAGAGGGGAGGATTTATCCGGAGCATCCTCAAGCAGCCGGAGAATATCTTTTCTTGACAGACCCAGGAGGGGCCGGAATATTCTATCGCCCAATGGCGACATTCCGCGTAAACCGCGGGGAGAACTTCCCCGAAGAAGATTAAGCAAGAGCGTTTCTTCGTTATCGTCAGCATTGTGGCCGGTTGCAATGAGTCGTATGTCAGCCTCCCGGCAAAGTCTGTCCCACCAGGAATGTCGCAGTTCGCGTGCGGCCATCTCAATCGAGAGCTTGTGCTCCCGGGCATAACCGAGAGTATCGAATCTTTCGAAGAAGAATTCCACGTCTGACATTGAAAATGCCAGCTCTCTGACGAAATTTTCATCACGCATGCTCTCCTCCGCTCTAAGCTGAAAATTTGCGTGAGCCGCCGCCAGACGAAATCCGGGGATATCTTTGGCCGTCTCAGCGAGCAGGCGCAGTGCCAGAACGCTGTCGGCGCCTCCGCTCAATCCGAGCAGAACCGATCGGATATCATGCGTCAGGATGTAATTACGTAATTTCCGGACTGCATCACGGAATGTCGGGGCCTCTCCGGGCTGAATCGCAAACTCTCTCATATTTATTTTAACATGCCGGTTGCCTGAAAAATTGCGTTATACACCCTCCATTCGCGAAAAAATCTTTGGATTGTCAAAAAATATGAAAAATTATTTCAACAAAAACAATTGTTTTTATGTTATAAAATTGCTGACCTGCATGAGGAAGCTTTATGAATACGCTGAATCTGAAAGGTCATCCGATAAATTACATCCGATAAATTAAAATAAATTTATAAAATAAAATTTAAACTATAACATGGCAAAACAATGGATTTGCACTATCTGCGGTTATGTAGCAGATGGTGATGTAGCTCCCGAAAAGTGCCCGCAGTGTGGCGCTCCTCAGTCTAAGTTCAAAGAACTCGACCAGACCGAACTTCTGAAATTCGTCACGGAGCATGAGATCGGCGTTGCAAAGGACTGCGACGAGGAGATGAAGAAAGACCTTAACAACCACTTCCTCGGGGAATGTACAGAAGTAGGCATGTATCTTGCTATGTCTCGTCAGGCAGATCGCGAAGGTTATCCCGAAGTAGCTGATGCATTCAAGCGTTACGCTTGGGAAGAGGCTGAGCATGCCGCCAAGTTTGCAGAACTTCTCGGCGACATGGTATGGGACACTAAGACCAACCTCGAGAAGCGTATGCACGCTGAAGCGGGCGCTAACGAAGACAAGATGCGTATCGCCAAAAATGCGAAGGCGCAGAACCTCGACGCTATTCACGACACAGTGCATGAGATGGCTAAGGATGAAGCTCGCCATGGCCGCGGCTTCTATGGTCTCTACAAGCGTTTCTTCGAAGGAAAATAATAATAGTTTTATATTTACAGAAAAAGGGTATGCCTACAACGGCATGCCTTTTTTTATGGCATTTTGTCATGTCGCAAAAATTTTGTAATTTTGTAAGATAAGAAAGTGAGAAAAATTAATGAACATGTAAAAAGAACGGGTTTTATTGTTCAAGTAATTTTTTTCATTAAAGAATTTTAGAACTTACTTGTGGGAAGAGTATTAGCTATTGACTACGGAAGAAAGCGTTGCGGCATAGCCGTGACCGATCCCTTGCGTATCTCCGCAAATGGCCTTCCTACAGTCCGCACCTGCGATCTGATGGCCTTCCTCTGCGATTACTGCGGCCGCGAAGCCGTCGATATCATTGTCGTCGGAGAGCCAAAGACAGTGAGAGGTGAGGATTCCGAAAGTGCGAGATATATCGCTCCTTTCCTACGCCAACTCGCAAAGGTGATGCCTGAGATGAAAGTGGAGCGCTTCGACGAACGGTTCACTTCTGTCATAGCCCACAGGGCAATGATTGATGCCGGCCTCAGCAAAACGCGTAGGCAAGATAAGGGCTTGGCTGATAAGACCGCGGCAGTCATTATCCTGACGGATTGGCTCAACAGCAATTCGATTCTATGAAGTATCGGGAAGCTGAGGGATATTCAGCCATGACAATCCACTATCCGAAATAATTATAAACTGAATATGATACTACCTGTCTATCTGCTCGGTCATCCCGTGCTACGCGAGGAGACCGAGGATATTACTCCCGACTATCCTGATCTGCAGCGTCTGATAGAGAATATGTGGGAGACTATGTATAATTCTGATGGTGTCGGCCTTGCCGCTCCACAGATCGGGAAGTCGATTTCCGTAATTGTCATTGACGGGAATCCTGTAGCGGATTCTTTTCCGGAGTGTGATGGATTGAAGCTCGTCTTGATCAATCCGGAATTAGAGGTTATTGAGGATGAAGCGCCCGTCAGCCGACCTGAAGGATGCCTTTCACTTCCCGGAATCAATGAGAATGTGAAGCGCCATGAACATGTAATCCTGCGTTGGCTCGACGAGAATTTCCAGCCTCACGAGCAGGAATTCCGCGGTTTCGCATCGCGAATCATCCAGCATGAATTCGATCATCTCCTCGGCGAGGTATTTACGGATCATATATCTCCGATCCGCAAACAGATGATCAAGACCAAACTCAATAATATCGCCAAAGGCAAAGTGCGCGCATCATATCGCACAAAATAAAGTTACATTATGGCAGACGATAAAAAAATCATATTCTCGATGGTCGGGGTCAGCAAGGTGATTCCGCCTCAGCGCCAGATTCTGAAAAATATATATCTGTCGTTTTTCTATGGTGCGAAGATCGGCATCATCGGTCTGAACGGCAGTGGTAAATCGACTCTTCTTAAAATCATCGCCGGACTTGACAAGTCATATCAGGGAGAGGTAGTATTCTCTCCGGGCTATTCAGTGGGCTATCTTGAGCAGGAGCCTAAGCTCGACCCGGATAAAACCGTGAAGGAAGTAGTAGAGGAGGGTGTAGCTCCGATCATGCAGTTGCTGAAAGATTATGAGGAGGTCAACAATGCTTTCTGTGATCCCGAAGTCCTGGAGGATCCTGAGAAGATGGAGAAACTCATGAACCGCCAGGCTGAACTTCAGGATAAACTTGATGCTACCGACGCCTGGAATATCGACAATAAGCTTGAGCGCGCGATGGATGCTCTCCGTTGTCCGCCCGACGATCAGAAGATCTCGACTCTGTCGGGTGGAGAACGCCGACGTGTCGCTCTATGCCGACTGCTGCTTCAGCAGCCGGATATCCTTCTGCTCGATGAGCCTACCAACCATCTTGACGCCGAGTCGATCGACTGGCTCGAACAGCATCTCCAACAGTATCCCGGAACTGTAATAGCCGTGACCCACGACCGCTACTTCCTCGACCACGTTGCCGGTTGGATTCTGGAACTCGACCGCGGCGAAGGGATCCCCTGGAAGGGTAATTATTCATCCTGGCTCGACCAGAAGACAAAGCGGATGGCACAGGAGGAGAAAGCAGCCTCGAAGCGACGGAAGACTCTGGAGCGCGAGCTGGAATGGGTCAGAATGGCTCCCAAGGCCCGTCAGGCCAAAGGTAAGGCCCGATTGTCGAGCTATGACCGTCTTCTCAACGAAGACCAGAAGGCCCGCGAGGAGAAACTTGAAATCTTTATCCCCAATGGTCCGCGATTGGGCAATAAGGTTATTGAGTCGATCGATCTTGCCAAGGCATTCGGCGATAAGGTGCTCTTCGACGGTCTGAACTTTATGTTGCCTCCTAATGGCATTGTTGGAGTTATCGGACCTAACGGAGCCGGCAAGACCACTCTTTTCAAACTCATAATGGGCCTTGAGAAGCAGGATAAGGGTCAGTTTGAGGTCGGTGAGACGGTTAAGATAGCTTACGTCGACCAGACGCATAAGGATCTGTCGCCTGAAAAGACGGTCTATGAAGTAATCTCTCAGGGTGTCGATTCATTCCGCATGGGTGGCCGAGATATGAATGCCCGGGCCTATCTATCAAAGTTCAACTTCACGGGAGCTGATCAGGAGAAGAAAATCGGCGTTCTGTCAGGAGGAGAAAGAAATAGACTGCATCTTGCGATGGCTTTGAAAGAGGAGGGCAACGTGCTGCTGCTTGACGAGCCGACGAATGATATTGACGTCAACACTCTCCGCGCGCTTGAAGAGGGTCTGGAGAATTTCGCGGGGTGTGCGGTAGTAATCAGCCATGACCGTTGGTTTCTTGACCGTATAGCCACTCATATTCTCGCATTCGAAGGAGATTCCAAAGTGACTTTCTACGAAGGATCCTACTCCGACTACGAAGAATATCGCAAGAAGCGCGACGGAGTCATCGACACTCCCCATCGCATCCGCTATCGCAAGCTGATGGAATAATATGATTCAAAAGTAATAATAGCAAAAAATAAATCAGCGATTCAAATTTGAATCGCTGATTTATTTTTTGTTCCGGATGTCAGGGCTGCTATAGGAAGCAGAGGATGATGACCTGGGCTACTATGACTCGCATGAACATCGTCAGAGGATAGACCGTCGAGTAAGCTACGGCCGGAGAGTCGTTGTTGGCGACCTTATTAGCGTATGCCAGAGCCGGAGGATCAGTGTAGTTGCCGCTCATCATGCCGATTATATGCAGATAATTCATCTTGTATTTGCCTCGGGCGATTATGCCTACGATCAGCAGAGGGATAAACGTGATAAGGAATCCATAGCCGACCCAGAGAGCCCCCTGATAATTGAATACTGTAGCTGCGAAATTCTTGCCGGCCGCGATGCCTACGGATGCAAGGAAGAGGCAGATGCCTATCTCGCGGAGAAGAAGGTTGGCTGAGGAGTTGGTATAAGTGACGAGATGAATTTTCGTGCCATACGCGCTCAGAAGGATTGCCACAACGAGCGGTCCGCCGGCAAGACCGAGCTTCATCGGCACTGACATGCCCGGGAACTGCAAAGGAATCGAACCGACCAATATGCCGAGGAAGATACCGATAAACATCGTGATGAGATTCGGTTCGTTGAGGCGCTTCATGGAATTGCCGAGCTTTGCGGCTACGGAGTTGATATCATCGAGTTTGCCGACGACCGTGATGCGGTCGCCCATCTGCAGGCGGATATTAGGTGAGGCAAGAAGATCTACACCCGCACGGTTGACGCGAGTCACGTTAAGGCCATAGGCTGTGCGCATATGGAGCGATCCGAGTTTTGCTCCGTTGTATTCGGTCTTGGTGACAATGATACGCCGCGAGACGATCGGACCTTTATCCATTTCCCATTTCTTCTCTACTTTCGGCCCTATGAATCGGGTGAAAATTTCCTCATCCTTGATCGAGCATATGATCAGGATGAGTTCATCCTTCTCTATGACATTGTCGGCGTTGGGGATTATCTCCTTTCCGTCTTTTGTCTCAATTCGGGAAACGACGAAATCTGCTGAAATAAGCGTGTGGAGTTTGCGGATGGTCAGGCCTTCGATAAGATCGTTAGTGACGCGATAGGTCACACGGTGGGGAGCCATAAGGGAGGCTTTCTTATCGTCTTCGATTACTTCGATCTCCTTGTCGACATCAACCCGGAAAAATTTCTTGATAAGAATCATTGTCAGGATGATGCCTATTACGCCAAGGGGATAAGCGGCTGCATAACCCATCGACATCTGCTGGCTGATGTTGTAAGCGTCTTCGTGTACTTGCAAGACTGTCTGCTGAGCCGCACCGAGACCGGGCGTGTTGGTAACCGCACCGCTCATGATGCCTACCATTTCGTAAAGAGAAGTCTCTCCTCCGGCTGCCTTCTGGCAGAAGAAGATTACGAGGGTCACGACGACGTTAAGTCCGATGCCGAGCATGGCAAGTCCGTTCATCCGGATTCCCCCTTCTTTAAAGGATGAGAAGAAGCCCGGGCCAACCTGCATACCTATAGAAAAGATGAAAAGAATAAGGCCGAACTCACGTAGAAAATGAAGAGTGTCGCCCTGCACGCCGTAACCAAGATGGCCCATCAGCAATCCGACGAAGAGCACGAATGTAACTCCAAGCGAAACACCGAAAATCTTGATCTTGCCTAAAAATATTCCTGCGAAAATCACGAAGGAATAGAGCATGATCGTATTGGCCAGGGATTGCGACGACGGCGCAACAAGAGATATTAGCCAATCCATTGCTAAGTAAATTTAATAGATATAGTTTAAATTTTTTTACCTTTATTTTACCCGTATGGAAATCCCTTGCGGATTTCAGACTGCAAAATTAGTAATTTTTTCGCAGAAATTTAGTAACTTTGTAGTAGAAATTGACTGAACGGTCATTTACTGTGTCCCTTAAGGGGAGTTGAATTCTATAACTCAAAATCAAAGCATATATATTATTATGAAAAAGATCAGAGCAGCCATAGTCGGCTACGGCAATATCGGACACGCTGTCCTGGAAGCTCTTACGGAGGCTCCGGATTTCGAGGTGGCCGGTATCGTACGTCGCAATCCTGCGGAGCGTGCGGGTATCCCGGCGGAAATATCAGTAGTAGGAAACATCAAGGAACTTGAAAATGTAGATGTGGCGATTTTAGCCGGACCTACTCGTTCGATCGAGGCTCAAGCCAAGGAAATCCTCGCTCTGGGCATCAATACTGTCGACAGCTTCGATATTCACGGTCAGATTCCCGCACTTCGTAAATCTCTCGGTGAGGTAGCAAAAGAGCATGGCCGGGTAAGCGTGATCTCTTCCGGTTGGGATCCGGGCAGCGACTCTGTCGTGCGTACTCTTATGGAAGCGATCGCCCCGAAGGGCATTACTTATACTAATTTCGGTCCCGGGCGCTCTATGGGTCATACCGTAGCCGTCAAGGCCATCGAAGGGGTTAAGGATGCGCTTTCGATGACTATCCCCGTCGGGACCGGAATCCATCGCCGTATGGTATATGTCGAGCTCCTTCCCGGTTATGAACTTGAGAAGGTAGCCGCCGCAATTAAGGCAGATCCTTACTTTGCAAGCGATGAGACCCACGTGATAAAGGTAGATTCCGTCGACGCTCTTAACGACGTAGGCCATGGCGTCAATCTCGTGCGCAAAGGAGTATCGGGCAAGACCCACAATCAGATGCTCGAATTCGACATGAAGATCAATAACCCGGCTCTGACAGGTCAGGTGCTCGTATGCGTGGCGCGCGCTTCAATGCGCCTGCAACCCGGATGCTATACCATGATCGAGATTCCCGTAGTCGACCTTCTTCCCGGAGACCGCGATTATTGGGTTGAGCATCTGGTATAATCAGCTCAATATAACCCGAAGATTATATAAAATAAAAAGGATTCGTATCGAAGCTGATGCGAATCCTTTTTATTTTGTTGTAGAAGTTGCGACTTCTCAGACTTTCGGCGCAAGTCTTACTTCTTGGAGCGGTTGCCGTAGCGGCTGCGGAATTTGTCGACGCGACCGGCGGTATCGACGAGTTTCTGCTTGCCGGTGAAGAAGGGGTGAGAAGCGCTGGTGATTTCCAGCTTTACGAGGGGATACTCTTTGCCGTCAACTTCGATAGTTTCCCTTGAAGCAACTGTAGAGCGAGTGATGAAGATTTCGTCGTTCGACATATCTTTGAATACCACTTCGCGGTAGTTAGAGGGATGGATGTCTTTTTTCATTTTAATTTTCTGCAGTTAAAATTAATTTAAATTGCTGAATATTAGCGAAAAATCCTGGAAGCGGACTTTTGGCGTCAATTCATTTGATAGCGTAGCAGGTCGCGATCCCACTACAATCGGCCTGCAAAGTTACAAATTTTCCCCGATATGACAAAGCGATTTCCAAAAAATCGCCCCGCGCGACGTAATCAATACGGCGGCGGGGCAAACTTAGAAACGCTTAGTAATATATATAATTATTCGAATTCAATGAGGGGTTGGTCGGTAGCTACGACGTCGTTAACGCCGACAAGGATACGCTTTACAGTTCCGTCGATGTCGGAAGCGAGGTCATTTTCCATCTTCATCGCTTCATAGACGAGGACGTTCTGACCTGATTTTACCTTATCGCCGGGCTTAACGAGGATTTCCATTACAGTGCCGCCCATGGGAGCTTTGACTGTCGGGCCTGTGATCTTCTCCTTTGGAGCCTCTTCTTTCTTTGGAGCCTCGGTCTCAGCCTTGGGAGCGGCTGCCTGAGCGGCTTCGTATTCAGCTTTACGCTTGTTTTTGAGGAAACCGGTAGCTACTGCGGGGAGAAGCTGGAGGAGTAGATATTCCTCATCGTTCTGCGCGAGTTTTACGCCTCCGAACTCGGGGAGTTCAGGATTAGCTGGCTTCTTGTAGTTGTCTACATTGTAGGGAGTTTCTACGGGAGAACCTGTGATCTTTTCGCGGAAAGCGGGATCTACTGCAACCGGAGTCTTGCCGTATTCGCCCTTGACGAGAGCTACAAACTGATTGTTCTTATTGGAATAATCGGGAGCTCCTTTGCGGCGGTCGAGAGCGAGAGCCACAGCCTGAGAGCCTACGATCTGGCTTGTCGGGGTGACCAGAGGCACCAGACCTGCATCGCGGCGCACCTTCGGGATAAGAGCCATAGCCTCATTGAGCACATCTTCAGCGTTGAGCTGACGGAGATTTGCAACCATATTGGAGTACATTCCGCCCGGCACCTCAGCGTCCTTGACCAGTTCATTTGGTTTCGGGAATCCGAAGTAAGCTTCGATCTTATGGCATGCATCAAGGAGTTCAGCCTCATTGTTCTCGCCGGCCATCTTGATAGCGCGGTCGAATTCAGCATCGATATCGGCAGGCATGGCAGCATAAGCCTCATCGAAGTCGCGTGGCCATGTATCCTTCTGAAGGTCGAACGCGGCAAGAGCCTTACGGGCATCTTTAAGTTTGGCGCGGATCTTCGCTACTGCCTCCATGTTAACGTCCATCTTGATGCCGAGTTTCTGACAGAAGATCCAGACGAGCTCGATAGCGGGAGCAGCTGAGCCACCTCCGAACCACCAGATATTGGTGTCGACGATATCGACGCCCTTTATGATAGCTGTCAGGACAGATGCCAGACCATAGCCGGGAGTACAGTGAGTATGGAAATCTACAGGCACCTTGACAGCCTGCTTTAGTTTGGGCATGAGGGTAAAGATACGCGCCGGATTTACCAGACCTGCCATATCTTTAAGGGTGATCATCTTGGCGCCGATGCGTTCCATCTCGCGCGCTTTATCGACGAAGTATTCATCGGTGAAGATCTTTTCAGCTACAACGGGTTCGCTGTCGCCTCCTCCGAAAAGACGGGCGAAGAAGCCTTTCTTCTTGGGTGCGGGTGCGGGCGCTTCATCCTTGGGGTCTACGGTATAGCATACAGCTGCGTCAGCGATGCCTCCGAGTTCATTGATCATGCGGATCGATTCCTTGATATTGTCGATATCATTGAGAGCATCGAAGATACGCATGACATTAAGGCCATTCTTGATAGCTTCCTTATAGAATCCTTCGAGCACATAGTCGGGATAGGGAACATAGCCGAAGAGGTTGCGGCCGCGTGAGAGAGCGGAGAGGAGTGAAATTCCCTTCATTTCTTTCGAGCAAGCACGCAGGCGATCCCATGGGGATTCGCCGAGATAACGCATCACTGAATCGGGCACTGCGCCGCCCCATACTTCCATTATATAGAAATGGGCATCGCGGTAGAGGGGAAGAAGTTGGTCAATGTTTTCCTGCTTCATGCGGGTTGCAAAGAGGGACTGCTGACCGTCGCGAAGAGTAAGGTCGCGAATTTTCAGAACTTTCTCCATGAGATGATCTTGTTTTTATGTGTTAGATTTAAGAATTTTTATCTATTAGCCGGGGCTTGACAAGCAAGCGTCCGAGGGCTTAAATGCCTTCGGACGCTAAATTATATCATTTTTTTGAAATACGGAAAAAATTCCGCATTTTTTTTAAAAAAAAGTTGAAAATCAATCGAAGATGCCTTCAGTGCTTTCGGTCATCTCGAAGGCCTCGCTTGTGCGCGGGCCTCCTCCATATCCGGCCTTACCTCCTTCGCAAGGTGTGAAATCTGCGGGGAAATCGAACTTGGCGTCCTGACTGTACGGTAGCTTTTTGTCGGCGTATACCTTCTTCATGAAGAGTCCGTAGATCGGAAGGGCAGCCTTGGCGCCCTGGCCGATAGCTCCGGATGAGAATCGGATATTGCGTTCCTCGCCTCCGACCCATACTCCTGTCACCAGGTCAGGCGTGAAGGCCATGAACCACGCATCGGCATTGGAGTTAGTCGTACCGGTCTTGCCTCCCGTCTGAGCGTAAATGCCGTAACTGCCGCGCAGACCGCGACCCGTGCCTTTGTCGACTACGTCAAATAATACGTCGGTGATTCGATATGCGCCGATTTCCGAAAGAGCTTCAGTGCGGTGCGCTGTCGGAGAGTAGATTACATTGCCCTGATTATCTTCAATGCGGGTGACGAAGACCGGATCGACCCGGATCCCCTTGTTGGCAAAGGTAGAATATCCTCCCACCATTTCGCGCACCGATGCATCAAACGAACCCAGAGCAAGCGTATGGTTGGGAATTACATACCCCGAGATTCCATACATTCGCAATTTATTGACGAAATTAGGCACCTTCATCTCGTTGATGAGCCGGGCTGAAATCCAGTTGTTGGAGGTTGTCAGAGCCCAACGCAGATCTACCATCTGACCGGCTCGACCGCCGCTTGAACTGCGCGGGCGCCAGCCTCCGAAATTAGGTTGTGTATTGCTGAATCTGTCGCAAGGATCATAATCCTGTTCGAATGCCATGGCATAAAGGAATGGCTTTGCTGTAGATCCGACCTGGCGCTTGCCGCGTGAGACCATATCGTATTGGAAGAATGTGAAGTCGGGGCCTCCGACGTAAGCTTTGACATATCCTGTCGTAGGATCCATGGCCATCATTCCTGTCCTAAGGATCGACTTCATATAGAGCAATGAATCGCGGGGTGACATTGTGACGGTCTTGGTGCCGGGCACAATCTTTCCTTTTGCGTCGCGCACGTATGCAAATACATCCATCTGATACTTCTCCAGGAAGGAATTTTCGATCTCGGCCTCTGATTTCCCGGCGGCTGCCATCTTCTGCCAGCGTTCGGTCTGTCGCATCGCCTGCTTGATGAGCTTCTGAGCCCCTTCGGCGGAAAGGTCCGATCCGATAGAGTAAGGACCGTAAGGACGATTGCGATGCTCGGCATCAAAGGCAGGCTGAAGAGTGCCTCCGAGATGCTGCCAGACTGCTTCCTCAGCATAATTCTGCATTGTCACATCTATAGTGGAATAGATGCGCAGGCCATCCGTATATAGATCATAGTAAGAACCGTCAGGTTTAGGATTCTTCAGGATCCAGCCATAGAGGGGATTGTCTTCCCACAAGGTAGAGTCAGTCTTATAGTTGCCGTATGCGAGATTATAGCTGAGATCGGAATTGAAGCTGGCTCGGCTTGGACGCTCAGGCTTCTTGGCAGTCATCATCCGGCGTATTTCCTCTCTTAGATATGGAGCGCCTCCTTCACGATGGTCGACCTTATGATAATCGAGTCCGAGAGGCTGGGCCTGATAGGTAGCCGCCTCTGCTTTGGACAGCATCCCGGCCTTGACCATCTGGTCGATGACCGTGTTTCGACGGTTGAGAGTGCGCTCAGGATGGCGAAGAGGATTGTAATATGCCGGATTCTTAAGCATCCCGACGAGCATGGCTGCCTCAGGCACTGTCAGTTGATCAGGCTCCTTACCGAAATAGACGTTTGCCGCAGTCTTGATGCCGACTGCATTATTGAGGAAGTCAAATCGATTGAGATACATGTTGATGATCTCATCCTTGGTATAAAAACGCTCCAGTTTGATTGCGATCATCCATTCAATCGGCTTCTGCAAAGCACGCTTAAACATATTTGTCGACGGCTGAGAGTAGAGCTGCTTGGCAAGCTGCTGAGTGATAGTAGAGCCTCCACCTGACGACTTATCCCGAAGGATGAGTGTCTTGATCATCGTGCGTCCGAGAGCCATGAAGTCGATGCCGGAATGTTGCTTGAAGCGAGCATCCTCAGTAGCGATCAGAGCGTCGATGACATGAGGCGAGACAGCGTCATAATCATTGTAGACGCGATTGCCGGCTCCGGCAAAATAGCGCCCCAGTTCGGTCGTGCCATCCGAAGCGTAGACTACAGAAGCCAGCTTATCATGCGGATCTTCAAGTTCTTCGATCGGAGGCATATAGCCTATGACTCCATTATAAATGAGCAATAAAAGCAACGCGATGATGAAGCCGAATCCCAAAAACGAGATCCAGAGCCATTTGACGACCTTATTTGTCGAAGTCCATTTCTTAAGTGTATTATTCGGAGTTTTCTTTGAATCCATCGAGATGAAGTTGAAAAATCGCTTTTAGAAAAAGAGTCGCGTCATCGCTGAGACAGACGGAAGAGTCGTTTTCTCATTTGTGCGGACCGATTCAAAGAGCAAAGTTAATCAGACTTTCTGAAATTCGCAAAGAATCGCCGATAATTTTTTGGTTCTTTGATTTTTGTCAAGCCTGAACTCTCTATTGATAGAGATGATAACTTTCGCAACTGATAATATTTATGCGGCAATCACGCAGCTTCTAAAAGTGGAATTCCAAGCCTATCTCCATTCCGATTCGGTTTAATTTGCATTTGGCCATCGTGTTATTAAGCGATTTCCCGATAAGACCATTATCTTCATTATACGTTATTATGGCTTCTCTTTCAGTTATATCTCCATCTCTGATGGGAATACGGTCAGGCCTTAACCCGGACGTCAGACCTGCATTATAATTAACCCCGACTGATAGAGAAAGATCCCGGATTATATGAAATCTTACGCCTGCTTCAATCATCCATGCAAGAGTAGTTCTGAATCCGGGGTTATCGGAAATTTTGATTGATGATAGATCCCGAGTGCCAAAGTCGTTTAGCCATTCGTCATCAATCATTAAGTTATCATATTGCGGATAAATTCCAAAACTCGAGATAGTGCCATTTTTGTATTCGGACTTTGACTTCAAGTTAAGGTCCAAAAGCAATCCCGATTTGGCAAAGAGATCCCATTTATCGTGGATATTATAACTATACCGGATGAAAATCGGGATTCCTAATCCGAGAGTTTTCAGATTCAGTTCGGCATCGCTGACGGCAGAATGTCGGATATAATAATCTCCATCCTGATCAGCTTCTGGATCCGCTGCATAATTATATTTGAAATCGGCGAAGTCAGCACTAAAAGAACTCATCTCTACTTCAATGCCGGTCCCTGCATCTAAAGAATTTTTTCCGATTCTACAGAAAGTGTACATGAACTCAAGACCGAAACGATTTTGAGAAGATTTGTCAGATTCCATCGGCAGACTATAATCTATATTAAACGCCGACCCAAGGCCGATATCCGCCTTGGCTTTTATTCCGAATCGTTTGTCAGAGCCGATATTCTGACCGTAAGTGTATGCGACACTAACGGCCAGAATTATCAGAGTCATTATAAATCTATTATTCATCATTTGATATTAACTTTCTTTACGACAGCTTCGTTACCGGATTGCACACGCACAACGTAAATACCATGATTTAATCCAAGACTGTTGACAGGAATTATCCGGTAATTATGTGATGGGACATGCTCTGTGAATAGCACCTCGCCATTTAATGAATAAATGGTAACTTGAGTGTCTGAGTCCGTATTAATCTCAATTTTGATATCTCCACCCTTATTCTGAATCCAATCTGCCGGATTCTTCTGTATGGATATCTCCTTATGAATCGAGTCGTCGAAAATCGAACCGTCGAATTCATCGATATTACCATCAGCATATCTACGCCTACTTGTTACGATGGAGCCGTCCTCATAAGTCCATTCCGTATAACACCACTTGGGAATCTCCGGATTATCATAAATTGAAACATCATATCGTGCATAACGTTTAGGTCCTTTTTCTACGATATGGTCAACGCCTGATTCATCCGTATAACCGAATACGAATCGGTAGCCATGTTTTATCAATTCCGAATCCTGGAGAGTGAATAGTGCTACCATCACTTTGGATGAACCACTGCCTTTACAGGTAAGTTGGCGCGGAGTTTCCGGTGCGCGATAAACATCTACGGCAATGGGGTCTGCATGAATCTCAGCCCATATTTCGCCAAGTGGAGACATATTGATTGCTGAAAAATTATATGTCCGATGCTCAATAGTTTTTTCTGCGCTATTAGCCATTGACATTTCAATGGAATGCTCCAGCTCTTGAGATAGTTGTTGGCCTTCACTATGCCAAGCAAAATCCCATCCTTCATCGTGACCTCCGCAAGGATAGGTAGCTGACATTGTGTAGATGTTATCCTCTCTGATCTTTTCGTGAGATCCAGCTACTATAACGTCACTATCTGGGGAGGGCCAGGTAATTACCTTGAAACTAATCGATTGATCAAAAACTACGACTCCATCGCCACAATTGATAATGTGGACAGTATATTCAGATATAGTTTTATCATTCGTAGCCTCACCTATCACTTCGATATTGTCATTGTTAGAAATTGGACTACTTTTGAATATCCACTCATAGTTGAAACCATCGGGGAATCCACCTTGAGCTTTGACCCACAAATTGGTTGATTGTCCGTGAAGCAAATGTACTGTTTCCGGACTATGAGTTAATGTTACTTCATCCATTTGGCGAGGCACTACGATAATATGACATCTTGCCTGTACTCCGTTATTGGTTGAGGCTATGATATCCGTTTCTCCGGCAATCTTGGCAGTGACCTGGCCATTCTCATCAACCATTGCTACTAATTCATTTGAAGAACTCCATGTAATGTTTTTATCAGTGGTAGTAGTCGGATAGACAGTAGCTTCCAAAAGTAGAGTCTCTTGAGCGATCATAGTAGCTTCAGCCGGATTGAGCGTAATGAATTCAGCCTCCGTGGGGATAACCTTTACATTAAGCGTAGTGCTTACCCCAGATTTAGCAGTGATTGTAATGATGGTTTCACCTACATGTAATGCTTCTACATTACCTTCAGAGTCAACAGAAGCGATCTTTGAATCCGAGCATTGATAAGTGACAGATTTGTTTGTGGTTGATTCAGGAGCAATCATAACCTTAATTTTCGTTACATCTCCAACGTGCATTTCAAGGTTATCACCATCGATGCCCATTCCGAAGAAATCAACCACAACATTCTCCACCGGAGTCTCGATAACGTTAATTTCGCATGTAGCAGAAACGCCCGAAGCCGAAGTTGCAGTAATAGTTGCAATGCCAACAGCAATAGCGGTAACCTTTCCATTTTCGTCAACTATCGCTATGGACTCATCGCTTGACTTCCAGATTACCGATTTGTCGGT
>JAIDYR010000069.1 GCA_029057985.1 Muribaculaceae bacterium
CGGAAAATTGAGATAAATTACGATAAATCCCCCCATAAATTACCCCCGAAATGTTAAAATTTACATTTTGAGTAAAATTTTTGGTATAATTTGTTTGACCATTCAAAAATTTTTATTAACTTTGCATCATCAAAATCAGATAACACTCAGATCTCCCGGGCAGGAGAATAAAGTCGGCGACAAAGATATGAAGACAATACTCAGATCTCTTGATTGGAACAACGACAATAACGCAGGTTTCGTCACTGTAGCTTATGAAATCAGCCAGGATTCAAAGACAGGCGAAGGTATCCTCAAATCAGTCAACCGCAACGATCACGCAAGAAACGGAATGACAATCATCTCCCCGGAAGCCCTCCCGGGTCTGCTCCAGGCCTACGACGAAAATCAGATGGACCAGTGGATCTACGATCATGCCGAAGGAATGTATCACGGTTACGTTAAATAATACTTAAATATGGAAGAAAAACAGCATTACGGTTATCTGCTCGGGCAGATAACCGCTATTGTCGAAGACGTACTCCCGGAGCTCGAGGGCAGCTCTATCGCCCACTGGGGGTTCGCCGGAAAAGTCTATGATGATCCGTATAAACTTATGCCATGGCTGGTGGAAGTCGAGAAAATCGAGATCGATTCACTTGTCGGCGTTCCTGAATCCGATTTTATGGAGTCTGTCGGCGAACTGCTACGGATGCAGGCTGAAGGCCATACAAGGATGAATATGGACGATAAAAACAGATTCTGGATCGGATATTACCATCAGAAAGCCCGCAAGTCGATACAGCTCACTCGCCAGCGCATCGGACATCGTATCAAGGAGCTCAGGGAATCCAAGGGTATGTCCCAGAGAGAGCTCGGTAAAAGAATCGATATCGCTTACAACCATATCGGCCGAATCGAGAAAGGCAAATATAACGTCAACCTCGATACTCTCGCTAAAATCGCTGCGGCCCTGGATACGGAAATCAATCTCATATGTGAGAAAGCAGCTCCGGAGTCCTGACAAAAACAAAGGCATGTCAATCGACATGCCTTTTTTTTCGCGCTCACACGACTTTTAAAAAAAAATTATGTTTCAATTCACGCTACGGACTCTGCCGGAGCGACTTGCTTACAATGTGTAACAGAAATTGATTATGTTTCAATTCACGCCCCGGACTCTGCCGGAGCGACCTGCTTACAAATTGTAAACGAAAAAAATTATATTTCAATTCAACTTCCGGATTCCTCCGGAAGACTCTGCAAAGTTAATACAGATTTTCCGGATATCCAAATTTTTAACGATTTTTCATATCAGCCCGGACGGGATATTTGCGCATATCGCGGATTGTTTGTATCTTTGCATACTCATCAAATAAAATCGATATGCAACAGCCTCTCGAATGCTTTACATTTACGGGCCGATTCCCGGTTTTTCGTAACCGCATCTCGTCAATGATCTACGTCTCTCCGTCTCGGGACTCTTCACTTATGCAACTTAAAGTGCGCGCCCTCTGGGACATGGGGGCATCTCATACGCTGATCTCCAAATCACTTGCCGATAGACTCGACGTAGAGCGGTCTCCATCTACATCACGACTGCGCACAGCTCTTGGATTTGAAACAAATGTCCCTGAAGGAGAAGCCTGGATTACAATAGTACTTGGAAGCTTCCCGGTCAAGATGAAGGTGAAAGTAACCGACAACGTATGTTCTGACAAAGATATCGATATCGTTCTCGGTCTTGATTTCATCGCAAAAGGAGATTTCCTCCTATCAACCGACGCCGGACAACTCATGTTCTCTTTCTGCTATCCTTCCGGATTCCCTATCGATTTTCATGAAGCGCTTACAAATCTCAATATACCACACGCCCATTTCGAAGACGAAAACGCCGACGGAGATCTTGCTTCGGCCATCAGGAATGGAGAATCTCTCAAAATGAATTACAAGCCCTGATTTTTCGCCATCACTACTGCACATTGCCGAATCATTCCAGGATCCCTTGCCTTCCAAGGCAGGGATCTTTTTGTATGTCTCGATTCCTGTTTGCCTATGTCCGTTTTTATTCGTATCTTTGCAGGGTCAATCTAAAAACAACTTAAAACAAAAATGCTAATGAAGAAATTTTTATTACTGTTTCTCGCATTGTCTGCCTTAGTGCTGATGGATGCTTGTGGGAACAAGTCTGATTCACAGAATCAAAAAGCGGATTTATCCAAGTGGAGATCAAAGAGTGAAATATCCTATGACGATGTAATTACATCAGACAACAATTCATCTTCAAATGGATCCTCTGTATCGGCTTATTCTGCTATGCCTGAAAATGAGCAAGCTTTGAAAGCTGCTCAATCAGTAATCACCTATGAATTTGCATTGGATGCCCGCTTTCATCGGGATGGTACCATCATCGAGCCTACAGATGTTCCCGGACGATACAAAATCATTCAGGAATTTGAGAGTGAAAAATACGATGACAAACATCTCGTATATAGAATTTGGATCCAAAAATTCGGAGACGATTGGGAATATGGTAATCTCGGAGTAGAAAGCCGAGTTACTAAAAAAACACTGTTGACAAAGAATGGAAAGATGAAAGAGCGTGAACGCGCCGCCATCTATAAGACAGAATCATCTTCAGTCGGAAACATCAACTATACTATCGTCAAACAGCTGAAGCCGAATTATGTGATCATCTACACGCCGTCCAAGCTCAAAAAAGTTGATCTGAAGAAACTTTATAATCATTTCAAGAACGACTACGAATCTATCAGATTTACTGTAAATAAGAATCCTGATGACAAAGACTATTTCTGTATCCAATATGGAATGGTCTTCGACTACGATAAAGACACGATTACAAAATTAGCTGAATGGTAAAAATTTCATCAGAAATTTGCACATTCCAAAATTATTTACTAATTTTGCAGTGCTAACGACTCATGATAGTTAGACTATCCCGCCGGGCATCGGTTATTGCCTGACATAGTCCGGGCTTTTTTTATGCCCGCACCCATACGCAGGCGCATGCTCCCGAAGCATGCACTGCAGACATACACACACAGCCATTCCAACGGCTGCCATACCGAATTCTTTTGTACGCTCGGCGACGAGTCTGCATCATGAGTTGTTAGCAACGGTATCGGCAGCCGTTTTGGTGTTCTTACCACTGCCTTGCTAACAACTCATGATGCAATGAAAGCATTGACAATCCCCGCCTCACGCACATCGATGCGTGGGTGCACGCGCTCCATCAGCGCCACAGTGTCAAACCTCCGTGCCCGAATCGAAGCCCGGACTTGCCTCGCAATCGCGATCCTGGCAGTCATCGTACTCTTCGCTTGCCTCGGTGCAATGTACGTCCCCGGAATCGTCATCTCCGGCCTCACGGCCCTCACATGCGCAGCCGTCGCTCCCATCAGGGAAGGAGGTGCCCTATGATGCACTTTGTCGAGAGCGTGACGCTCTACTCCGTAAACACGGCCAAGGCGAGGCCAATCCAGGCGGCAGCAGCTCAGTTCGAACACACGCTGCTCGAACCGTCAGCCCTCATGGCCATGATCTCGGATCTTAAGAAGCTCGTCAAGTACTGCAACAGCCGGTACAGGGGCTCCGACCTCGAGTTCCACCACACTTCCGGACATATCACCGTCCGCTATCCGGCCAGCGGAACGGAGAAACTCGTGGTCTCGATATCCTACGCCCCGGTGCTGTGCCACATCAAGAGCGACGCCCAGGCACACGAGGAGATAGCGCGGATCCTGCGACAGAAGTTTCCGCAGGACGCATGCTGCCTCGATGATCCGGAGGAAGGAGGTGAGGCATGAAAGCAGTAGCATTAAGGTCTCAGGACAAACACGGAATCATCATCAGGCCGGTAACTGCAACGGGCGATGATCCGGACGAAGTGTACCGGTCGATCGAGATATCGTACCAGACAGTCCCTCATTTCGACGATGTCATCGACATATACGACATCGAGGACATATTCCTCCTCAAAGACGCCATCGACACATTTATCTCACTTAATAA
>JAIDYR010000007.1 GCA_029057985.1 Muribaculaceae bacterium
TCAAGATGCAATACGGGATGCGGGTCCCAGTCATCGGTCAGGGAGTCGAGGGCAAGGCCCTGGAATAGATCGCGTTTCCCTTTATAATAAGCCTCGAGAGTAGACAGAAGCAGACTTTTCCCGAAGCGGCGCGGACGTGACAGGAAGTAATACCCCCCATCTCTGATAATGGGAAACATTACCGAAGTTTTATCTACATAGAGATAGTTATTTTCCCTAAGCTTTTGGAAGCTCTGGACTCCTACGGGATATTTAAGGGGATAAGTCTGTTTCATAATGCGAATATACTCACTTTATTTAAATTTCACAAGCGAAACTTTAATAAAGTTAGTATATTACGGGCTTTGCTCCTTGATATACCTTCTTCGTGGATATACCTTCTTCGTGCTATTTTTTTATATACCGATATTATAACAAGAATGTGGCCCGCTTCTCAGCAGGCCACATTCTTGTGTTTTCCATAATTTCAAACTAACCTAACATCATGAATTTTTCATCTTTCTGATTATATAACATCGGTAAAAAGAGAATGGTTCGGATAATTTGGCGGAATGGATAAAATTTTGTAATTTTGCGCTTCGAGTTCAACCATTTGTGGACTTAAAGTGTTAATAATTGTAATCGTGTCTATGGAATTACCCTTTTGTTAATTCCATAGCATTACAAGACGATAAAAAGAAAATCAACTAATAATAATCAATAACAATCAATCAAAAAATGAAGAAATTTGCATTGATGATGGCGCTCGCCCTTCCCTTGGCGCTCGCATCCTGTGGCGATGATAATGAATCGACACTGACTCTTAACCAGAATGCACTTAATCTTGACTACGGACAGACTTCAGAACTGAAGGCATCTGAAAATGGTGGCTCATGGGCTTCCAGCAATGACTTCGTAGTATCCGTAGACAACAAGGGCAAACTTACCGCTAATCACGAAGGTCGCGCAACTGTCACAGTGACAAAGAATGGCCAGACCGCTTCTTGCGCAGTCACTGTCAATGCCACTAACAACAATTTCACCACTATCCTAACCTGGGGTGCAACCAAAGCTCAGGTGATGGCTAATGTGCCCAATTCTCTCGTGCTTATGACAGAGAATGACGGCAATCTGATGTATAGTCTGCCTCAGGAAGCATATCCCTGGTATGGTTTCTTCTTCGAGAACGGCTCACTTAAAGGCTCTTCCGTATACTTCACTGATGCGATGTATGATGATTACGATTGTGCCGGATATATAAAGCAGCGCTATGTGAAGATTGAGAATACGGATGAAGGTGCTCTCTATGCAAATGCCAAGACTCTCAGCGAAGCTACTGAATCTGCCGAACTCAGCTACGATGCTACACAAGAAGTGTGGTGCATAATGTATCAGCCTGTAAGTCACACTAAGGCTGCCGCTATCGACTATAACCTCATGAAAGAAGCTAAGGCTTTCTATAAATCTGTAAAAAAATAAAATTCAGATAACCTAATAAAATTTAAAGATATGAAGAAGACTGCATATTTCTTCGCAACAGCCCTTCTCGCACTTGGCATGACAGCCTGCGGCGGAAATAAATCGGCTGAAAACAATGACTCTGTATCAAACGATAGCTCTTCTCTTCTTGAACAGGTAGATGCTCTTGCAGACTCTGCATCTGCTGCCGCTGATGCAGCATCTGAGGCTGCTGATTCTGCAGCTCAGGTAGCGGATAAGGCTGCTGCCGACGCTCAGGCTGCCGCAGAAGAAGCTAAGGATGCTGCCAAAAAGGAGGTAAGCGCTGTAAAAGACGCTGCCAAGAAAAAAGGTGAGGCTGTAAAGGAAGCAGCTAAGAAAAAAGGTGAAGCAGTAAAGGCTGAAGCTAAAGAAAAAGTCAACGAAGCTACCCAGAAAGCTAAAGACAAAGCTGAAGCTCTTCTGAAAAAAGGTGAAGAGAAAGTCAACAAGGGCGTGAGCGATGCAAGCGAAAAGGCTAAGGAAAAACTCAAAAAGCTCCCCGATTGATTTATCGCACTAATAAGAATAAAAAATGCACAGATTGCAAAAATCTGTGCATTTTTTTTGTTATAATAGTGCGGATTCGTTTTTTTTTGTTAAATTCGCATTCTATAGGGGAGGGATAAATTACTATATTGACGGGAAGACATAATTTCTCAGGTTATGCAATCCAAGTCGGAGAGGGGAGGAAGAAGATCATTTAAAGAATGCAGTTACATTAAGCGGGATATTTAGAGCCAGTTTACTAAAGAATGTTAACGAGAAAATGTACAGATTTTGAGGCAGTTTCGATTTTTGAAGAAGGAGCGATGCGGGCATCGTGACTGATGAAAAGATCGAAAATGGCTAAAATATGGGCGTTTTATCGTTGATATTCGATCAAAATGAAATTTTAACAGTTCTTAGTAAACGGGCTCTTAACCGGATGGGAAGATAAAATATTGGGATAGGATATGGGCAAACATTATCTTAACTGAAAATACGAGGATATGATAAAATCCCTACTCAGCCGATTTTTAAGTCCGGTGGCCGTGTCGCTCATTGTCGCAGGATTGACTTGTGCTTGCGGTGGTAATAAGCAGGCAACTGTCAGTCTTGAATTGCCGGATGATTTCAACGGTAAGACCCTTGATCTGATAAGCTTCAATGACAGCACTGTACTCGGCAGTGCAACTATCGAGAATGGCACGGCGACTTTGTCGCTTACTGAATCCGACTCGTTGCGTATGCCTGTATTGGCGCAGTTCGTAGTCGACGGGCGCGTCAAGGGTTATTATGTCATTGAAGAGGGGGAGGCCAACTGGACTCTTGGAGAGAGAGTAGCGAAAGGTACTGATTTGAATGTAGAGTTCAGCAATCTTATCGGCGAACTTGACAAGGCGGACGAAGCTGAGAACTTCCCCGAAATAATCCGCATTGCCGAGAAGAATTTCAATGCAAATAAGGATAATATTTTCGGGCCTTACTTCGGAGTGGAATGGCTGAAATGGGCAGATCCTACCAAAGTGGATTCCCTACTCAATAAAGCGCCGGAGTCATTCAGAAATATGAAGCGGGCTCAGGGCTATATCAACTTCGCGCATCTCCGCGCCAAAACTTCACCCGGCCAACCTTTTGCCGATTTCGAAGGGAAAGATGCGGATGGGAATCCAATAAAATTTTCTGATTATGTCACTCCCGGGAAGTATGTGCTTATAGATTTCATGGCAAGCTGGTGTCCTTATTGCATCAAGGATATGCCCAAGATAAAGGAAATTTATGGGAAGTATAAGGATAAGGGACTGGAAGTAGTCAGCGTTGCAGTTCGCGATGAGCCGGCGGCGACAGCGGTAGCCGTCAAGAAGCACGGGATCGATTGGAGCGTTGTCTACGACGCGCAGAAGCGACCCTATGATATCTATGGTTTTTCCGGGATACCTCACTATATGCTTATCGGGCCTGACGGAAAGATAGTGGCAAGATCCATGAAAGTCGAGGAGATCGAAGGAGAAATCAAGTGAAGCAACCGGAAGATGCGGCCTGATGGCGCATCCAAGTAGAAAAGGATTAACTGAAGAAATTATCATGAAAGAAGAGACAAATAAAGAGATTCCCGTAATCGGATCGCTTAATCAGATAATAAAAGGACGCGTTCTTGATAGTTGGGATCTGATGGCGTTCAGCGATATGGGCGGGCATAATTACCGTTTCCGTGATGTTGCGGAGTGCATTGAGAAACTGCGTCTGATGTTTGAGGCCGCCGGTGTAAAACGAGGCGATCGTGTTGCACTTTGTGGCAAAAATTCTTCCAATTGGGCTGTTACTTTTCTGGCGTGTCTGACTTCAGGAGTCGTGGCTGTCCCCATTCTGCATGAGTTTAAGCCGGAGGTTGTGCATCATCTGGTAAATCACAGTCGATCCAAGCTACTTTTCGTCGATGCCAATATATGGGAGAAACTGGATGAGAAGCAGCTCCCCGATCTGGTCGGGGCGATATATATAGCAGAATTCGGTATGCCTTTGTCAAGAAGTAAGAAGCTGACGGAGACGCGTAACAATATCAACGAGCGCTTCGGAGCCCGATTCCCATACGCATACGAGAAAAAAGATTTCGATGTGGTGACTGATGAGCCTGAAGAACTTGCGATCATCAATTACACTTCCGGTTCGACCGGCATGTCGAAGGGAGTAATGCTTCCTTATCGTTCGATATGGAGCAATATCCGCTATTGCCTCGATAATATCGACTATCTGCATCCCGGGGACGGCATGGTCAACATGCTTCCGCTTGCCCATCTATATGGGATGGTAGTAGAGACATTGCATCCTTTCTGCCGAGGTATGCATTGCCATTTCCTGACGCGCCTTCCGTCGCCAAAGGTGATTATCGCCGCTTTTGCAGAAGTGCGTCCGAAACTCATAATAACAGTACCCCTCATTATTGAGAAGATTGTGAAAGGCAAGGTGTTCCCGATGTTGGAGAAGCCGATGATGCGCTTGCTGACGCATGTCCCCTTTATTGACGATAAGCTCTATGCCAAGGTCAAGAATAGTCTGATAGAAGTGTTCGGAGGAGAAGTTCATGAGATAATCATCGGGGGAGCCGCTCTGAATGCAGAAGTAGGAACCTTCCTCAAAAAGATCGGCTTCCCGATTACTGTCGGTTACGGCATGACAGAGTGTGGACCTCTCATAACCTATATTCCGGCCTCGCGTGCGAAGCAGGGCACATGCGGACAGTGTGTCACCCGAATGGAAATGAAAGTCAATTCTCTCGATCCTGAGAATATCCCGGGTGATCTCTGGGTTCGCGGCACTAATGTAATGCAGGGTTATCTTGATAATCCTGAGGCTACGGAAGAGGTCATGATGGGCGATGGCTGGATGAATACGGGGGATATGTGTACGATAGATGCCGACGGCTATCTGACGATCAGCGGACGCTCGAAGACGATGATTCTCGGGCCGTCAGGGCAGAATATCTATCCCGAAGAGATAGAGCAGAAACTCAACAATCTCCCTTACGTACTTGAATCCATAGTAATCGACGACCACGGCAAATTGATCGCTCTTGTCGTGCCCGACAGAGAACTTCTCGATAAGGAACACATTGACGATGCCCAGCTCAATGCGATCATGGCTGAAAATCTTATTGCCTTAAATAAGGATATCCCCGCCTACAGCAAGATAAGCGATATTGAACTTCAGGCCGAAGAGTTCGAAAAGACTCCCAAGCGTTCAATCAAACGCTTCCTCTATCAGAGAGGATGATTGACGTTTCGCTTGCGAAATGTCAAAAGTAACAGGGAACTCAAGCTTCGCAAGTTCTTACTAACTTACTAACTTGAAAACTTGAAGTTTATAAGTTTATTTGCTGCTATCCCGAATGTTTATAAGTTTATAGAAGTCGGACAAATCTCCTTAGTATGCAAGCGATGGAGTTCCCTCCAAAATACAACGATATTGTCATAACCCAATAAACTCTTAACTCTTAACTCTTAACTATTAACTTACAAATAACCTTAAATCATAATATTTTCTAACGAGATGTACACAGAATTTAAAGAACATCTGACAAAAGAACTTCAGGACATCAAAGATGCCGGACTCTATAAGTCCGAGCGAGTAATCACAACTCCCCAGAGCGCGGATATCCGCGTGGAGAACACCGACGGAGAAGTGCTTAACTTCTGCGCCAATAACTATCTTGGCCTTGCCGACAACAGCCGCCTTGTAGAGGCTGCAAAAAAGGCGATGGATGAAAGAGGCTACGGCATGTCGAGCGTGCGCTTCATCTGCGGCACTCAGGATCTCCATAAAGAGCTTGAGCGCGCTATCAGCGATTACTTCAAGACAGAGGATACGATCCTCTATGCAGCTTGCTTTGATGCCAACGGAGGTCTTTTCGAGCCTCTCTTTACCGAGCAGGATGCTATCATCTCTGATTCTCTGAATCACGCATCGATCATCGACGGCGTGCGTCTTTGCAAAGCAAAGCGTTACCGTTATGCCAACGCAGACATGGAGGATCTCGAGCGTTGCCTGAAGGAGGCTAAAGAGGCCGGCGCGCGTCATATCATCATTGCTACTGACGGCGTTTTCTCCATGGATGGCAACGTAGCTCCGATGGATAAGATCTGCGCGCTTGCCGACAAGTATGGCGCTCTGGTAATGGTAGATGAGAGTCATTCAGCAGGTGTAGTAGGTCCGACAGGCCATGGTGTGGCCGAGCAGTTCGACTGCTACGGAAAGATCGATATCTTCACCGGCACTCTCGGCAAGGCTTTCGGAGGCGCTATGGGCGGCTTCACTACCGGGCCTAAGGAAGTCATCGACATGCTTCGTCAGCGTTCGCGTCCCTATCTCTTCTCCAATTCTGTAGCTCCTTCAATCGTAGGCGCAAGCATCGAAATGTTCAAGATGCTCAAGGAGAACGATGACCTGAACAAAAAACTTAAGGAAAACGTGGCATATTTCCGCGACAAGATGCTTGAAGCCGGATTTGATATCAAGCCTACTCAGAGTGCGATCTGCGCAGTGATGCTATATGATGCCAAACTTTCTCAGGATTTCGCTGCAGAAATGCAGAAAGAGGGTATTTATGTGACAGGCTTCTACTATCCCGTAGTGCCCAAAGGCCAGGCGCGAATCCGCGTGCAATTATCCGCAGCCCACGAAAAAGAGCATCTCGACCGTGCGATCGCCGCTTTCATCAAAGTCGGCAAGAAGCTCGGCGTCATCAAATAATCCGTTCTTCACTCCGATAATATAGCTAATATAGCCAAGCCTAATACCAAGTCCGAAGTAAATTCCCTCAGTAGAATTTACTTCGGCCTTTTACTTATCGGATTATCAAGGATAATTATAGGGATAATTTGATGTTGGGGTCGAATCAGGGTCGAAATATAAATTTAAAATTTGTAAGAATAAAAAAAATTATATAAATTTGCAAGGCATACCGAACGCAGAGGCCCGGTGTGGGGCAAAGCGGGAGGGTATGCGATACATAATTGAATGCGTTTACTCGACGCTTTTTCTTGACGGTTAGAAACTTCGCAACTTTCAAATCATGATCAAGAAAGAAGCAAACAGTAGATGCCTTGTGGATATGTAAATAAGAGATCGAAGACATGCGCGTGAGCGTATGTTGCCGGTCGTTATAGCATATTCTGCGTGAGGCTTCTGCACGTTTGCTCGTTCTTATCATGATGGGCAATGCGAAGGCCTCTAACCGTGAGAACGAGCAACAAGTACAGTTCTCACGCATTTTTTTTAACCTAACATCCCGATCCGGAGAACTCAGGGGTATAAATTTCTGTAATGAAAGCGAGCAAAGTGCTATGTGCGTTAGCCGTTGGGGTACTTGGTCTTCTGCCCTTTTCAGGTCATGCTCAAGGCTTTAAATGGGAAATGTCGCCAAAATATCTCGGAGAAATCCATGCCGGATATAAGACAACTACTAAAGTAGAGGGGTATGATTCGTATTCAGCAATGGCTGAATTGGGAACTCTTCAAGGTGTGTCTCTGAATAAGTACCTTGATGTAGCGTTGGGAATAGATGCTCTGATGCTGACGCATTACTATGAAGGATGCGGTTTAAGATTTGCACTGGATACTTACCTGGATATTCGTCCAAAGTATTCTATTACAGACCAATTTAAGGTGTTTCTTGATCTAGGACTGGGTGGATATTTCAAGATTAAAGCCAAGCCCGAAATGAAAAGCGGTTTTTTCTGTCAATTTGGTCCCGGTATAGATTATAAAAAATTCAACTTATCGTTAGGACTTCAGAGTTTCGGTACCGGAAAGGGTTCTGTCGGATTTTACTCAAAAGTAGGTCTTTACTTCTAAAGAATCAGCAATATGAAAAAGAATATTATGGATAGACGCTCTTTCTTTAAGAAGGCAGCGACAACGGCATTGCCTATTGTGGCAGCTATAACAATTCCCTCGCTTTTGAACTCCTGTAAAATAGACGAACCTTACTATGATGGAGGTTCATCAGGGTGTTCGGCATGTTCAGGTGGATGTAAAGGTGGATGCGGAGGAACTTGCGTAAGCAACTGTGGAGCAACCTGCGGAGGTGGAGCATGTAAAGGATCATGTGGCGGATCTTGTTCTTCAAGTTGTGGGGCTACGTGTCGTGGAATGTGTACTAAAAGTAATAAACATTAATCTTTCAAAGTAATAAACAAAATGGATAAGATCACACGCAGATACTTTTTTAAGAAAAGTGTCAAGACTGTCCTCCCGATCATTGCGGCAATTACAGTCCCGGGAATTTTGACCTCATGCGATGAGCCGGATGGAGGTGGAAGTTCGAGTTCTTCCTCGGGGTGTTCAGGATGCTCGCATACATGTAAAACTGCTTGCGGCGATACATGCAAGGCAAATATGGCATATCATCCTGCCTCATGTTCAGGGAGCACCTGTAAGAATGCCTGTATGAAGATATGCAAAACCGGTTGCTACGGAGGATGCAAGTACGGAAGTAAATAAAGTAATATATAACAGAGAATATGATGAAGAATAGAATTAAAGATTTCTACCGAATTCTATCGGTTATAGTCTGTGGCCTGATGTTGTTGTCAGCATTAGTGGCCTGTGGTGACGATGATGAACCGGATAGTTCGGGTAATCAGGATCAGGGAATTGTGGATGCTTCTGATCTTGTCAGAGAGTGGACACTCGTGAAAAATATTGTCTACTATTCGGAAGTAAATTCGACAAAACCCGATCAGACGATTGATTATTCAGGGACGTCTTCACCGAAGTATCGATTCTTTAAGGTCTCCTTGATTGATGACAATACTCTTTCCTGGCAGGAAAAAAGCGCAACAGGGTCATCGATAGGAAGTGCAGTGGCGTATACCCTGAATGGCGATAACTTGATAGACAATAAAGGAAATATAGCAGGCAAAGTGGAAGGTTTTGATATAAGTCACTCCTGGAATAACCTTCGAATTAAATGGTTGGCCAATACAGATATGAATACCTTTGGCGCTCCCTGTATGTCATTTTATATGAAATAAGTAGCCTTATCATAAATCACATGGTAATGTAATTTCAGTCAGTATCCTATTCTCCCGATAGGATATTACTCCGCCAGAGAGAATAGGTTACTGAGGACCCAACTTATTATCACAAAAACGACTATATGAGAACAATAAAGCGACTAATTTATTCATGTACCCTAATCATTTTTCTTGGATTGATTGGATCTTTGTCGGTGTCAGCGCAGATGCCTCCTTCGAGTTTATATACAAACTTACTGGTATTTAAATCAGATGCTGTCTTGGATGAAAATAATGAGTTTGTAGATTTTAAAGGAGTTGACTACTTTTATTTGGATTTGGATCCAGATGGAGATCTATGGGCATTATTTTTTGACTATGACTATAATAGATGGGAAAAAAATCCATGTAGTCCTGAGGGTTATGAAGAAAAAAGCCTTAAATTTTCTACCTATAATCCAATGGCAGAAGATATAATGTTTTTAATATCTTCTGATTGTTCTGATCTGATTGCAGCCAAAGAGAATTCCGAGCTGACAGTATGCTATACTTTGGTCAATGGGGATACATCTAATAGAAACTACTCTGCTCCATCATATAATAATCCATCTTATTCAGGGTCGTATGGGGGTAGCTCATATGGCAATGGCACATCAGGGTCAGGACGACTGTGTGTAAGTTGCAGCGGAAGCGGCAAATGTAAGACTTGCGGCGGTAAAGGATATTATTATCATGAGACAGGGTATTATACAGGTAATTCTCATAAGACCCGGACTGATTGTCCGGTATGCAGAGGGACCGGAAATTGTGGCACCTGTCACGGAGCCGGCAAGATCAGATAATTTATTCTGTGTCATTACTTGAATGAGTATGAGAAAAGAGGAAGTAGAAATCAAAGAGAATGAAAGGGGATGGCAGGAGGGGATGGCGAAAAATATTACTTTCATAGTCACCAAAGATTGTCAGCTCGCATGTAAGTATTGCTATCTCATAGGTAAGAATGAGAAGGAGAGGATGACTTGGACTACAGCTAAGCAGGCTATAGATTATATTCTTGATAATGAAAATTTATTTAAGGAGGAATCTGTGGTCTGGGATTTCATCGGAGGTGAGCCATTTCTGGAGATTGATCTCATCGACAAAATATGCGATTATATTAAAATAGAGATGTTTCGTAGGAATCATCACTGGTTTGACTCCTATCGATTTTCATTCTCTACCAATGGTATTAATTATGATAATCCGAAAGTTCAGAAATTCATAGAAAAGAATATCGATCATCTTTCGATCGGTATTACTATCGACGGCACAAAGCGCAAACATGACCTCAATCGCATCTGGAAGGGCAATAATTCTGAAGAGCGGGGCAGCTATGATGATGTTGTAAGAAATATTCCCCTATGGTTAAGTCAATTTCCGGATGCTTCTACAAAAGTAACCATCAGCTCAGCCGACATTCCTTATATCTCTGAGAGTGTAATGCATCTTTATTCGCTTGGTATCAAGGAAGTGAATATCAACGTTGTATTTGAGGATGTATGGAGGGAGGGGGATGATATTCTTTTCGAAGATCAATTAATCGCTCTTGCAGATGAAATAATAGAGAAGGAATATTATAAGAATTATGCATGTTCTTTCTTTTCTGACTCAATTGGTCGGCCGCTTGATCCCGACGTCGATAATCAGAATTGGTGTGGAGCGGGAAAGATGTTGGCAATAGATTCTCATGGTAATTTTTATCCATGCACTCGTTTCGCAGCATATTCATTACGCAATAAGCGACCCATTATCATCGGCAATATCGAGGAGGGGATCAATCAGAATTTGCTCAGGCCGTTTATTACACTCGACCGGATAACCCAATCACCTCAAAAATGCTTAAATTGCGAAGTTGCAAGCGGATGCGCATGGTGTCAAGGTGAGAACTATGATGCAGCGGATACAGATACTATTTATCAACGTTCCACTGCCATATGTAGAATGCATAAAGCTCGAGTCCGCGCTAACAATTATTATTGGAATAAACTCTATCGTAAACTTGAATCTGAGGGGATGAAGCAATAAGATGGCGAAAGCTATAGAATAATGTGAATCTCAGGCTTGCGGATAAAATAGAAAAGTAGTATGCTTAAATATCTTATTGTGCAGTTAGATGACTCTGCTCCGTCGTTCTGCCACTATACACTTAAGGATAAGGATCAAAGACTCATCCCTTTGGATTTACTCGAAAAGGCTCTAATATGGGCGATGAAAGAAAATCTGAACGTTCAGTTTATATATCCTGAATCTGAACTACCTACAGAATATAAGAAAATTATAGACTTCGTAGATCATGCGGATATAGCTTCTGTATGTTGTGAGGATAACTCTTTAGTCAGGAAGGCAGAAGTATTACTTTTAAGTTCTTTATCTATTCCAGAAAAATTAGAGTTAAGGAAGGGATGTGCTTACGTCTGGCGCACGACAATATCAGATTTTCTTATCAACTACAAGGTCATGATTGAGATCTTGCCACATATTGATAGAATTAATGTTGTATTTACTGACGTCATCAATTTCAAGGATTCCATGAAAGCGGCATATTCGGCAGCATTGGATAGATTGGCTCAAGCAATAGTCTCTGAATATAAGCATCAGCATCAAGTGCAGTTGAATCTATTGACCGATCGTATGCTCCTGAATGAGATGAATAACTGCAATGCAGGAGATGAAAGTATTACCTTATGCCCTGATGGAAAATTCTATGTGTGTCCGGCTTTTTATTCAGATGAAGAGAATGCCGTAGGAGATCTTAATTCGGGACCTTTCATTATGAATGAAGAGTTGCTTAAACTGTCATATGCTCCTATCTGCAGGATATGTGATGCCTGGCAATGCCGAAGATGCGTATGGATGAATCGCGAACTGACGCATGAAGTCAATACTCCAGGCCATGAGCAATGCCTGATGGCTCATATCGAGCGTAATGCCTCAGCCCGATTGGCGCGGCGTCTACGTAATGAGTGTGATATAAAATTAGGAAAAGATTTTACGGAGACGGAATGTCTTGATCCATTTGAACGACTAAACAATTGATATATGAAAAAAGAAGTGGGATGCGTTTCGATGGAGGAGCGCGATGAGATACAGACGCTTTTCGAGCGTCGTAATGGTCTGAATGAACTTGCAAAGATTCTGACTCCTGACAACGATGAGCTTTATGAACGTCTCGTAAAGGATATGGGAGAGACCTCTTCGAAGTTCCAGAACTGGTGGGATCGGATGTATGAGAAGTATCAATGGGAGTCAACTGATGATGGAAATTGGGAGATTGATTTCAATGATGGTAAAATTTATCTTGTGACGGCAAAATGATTCTTTGTATGATTGGAGCTACGGAGATAATACTCATCTCCGCCGTAGTATTGCTTATATTCGGGGGAAAAAAGCTGCCCGAACTGATGAAGGGAATGGGAAAAGGGGTTAAAAGCTTCAAGGAGGGGATGGCTGAACCTTCGGAAGAAGAGATGCAACGCCGTATTAAGGATGCAACTGACAGAAGGGTTGAGGAGGAGATACAGCGCAGGATTGAAGAGGAGATTGGTCGGAGGCCGGAAACTCCCGATTCTCATACAATAAAAGAGTCGGCAGAAAGTGAATGATTCTTCTTCTGACAATGGAATGTTGACATTCGAAGAGCATCTTGAGGTATTACGCAGGATGCTCTTCAGGATTGTCGCATTAGTTATTATACTCGCAAGCGTAGTGTTTTGCTTCAAGGAGCCAACCTTTTCCATCCTCCTGGCGCCTTCAAAATGTGATTTCGTAACTTTCCGGTTAATAGAAGACTTCATGAGTCAGTCCGGTATGAATTTCCATTTTGAGGAATTTCATATCCCCCTTATCAGCACAGATCTTTCAGCTCAGTTCATGACTCATATCACTATTTCATGTATACTTGGAGTTTTGCTTGCGAGTCCCTATATAATTTTCGAGCTGTTCAGATTTATCTCTCCCGCTCTTTATGATAGTGAGCGACGCTATTCAGTATTGGTTGCCGTAATAATTTACGCGCTTTTCGTTAGCGGTCTGCTGATGAGTTACTATGTGATATTTCCGATCTCATTTCGATTCTTGGCAAATTATCAGGTTGATGAATCCATCAAGAATACTATCACTCTCGATTCGTATATATCTTCCTTCACTACGCTGATGTTTATGATGGGAATAGTGTTTCAGCTACCAGTATTTGCTTTTGTGCTTGGCAGGATGGGTTTTATAGATGCCGACCTTTTGCGACGCTATCGTGCGTATGCCTTTATTCTGATAATGATCATCGCGGCGATAATTACTCCTCCCGACATTTTTACTCTTATCATAGTAACCATCCCGATTTATGCCCTTTACGAGCTGAGCATTCTCGTCCTTCAGCGATGGGGCCCGAAATTTATTGAATAGGAAAATTGTCAGGCGCCTCCGATCAGTCTGCGTAGTGAGAGGATGGCGTCGAAGAGAACTCCGGCGTCGGTCTGATGCCAGTAGTCCATGAAGTTTCTGGGTTCTCCCACCAGGAAAAACAGTAGGAATATCATCCAGCCCTTCCCGGGAGGAAGCATGCGTTCGAGCCAGGCGTTAAATCGTATAATATATTTCTTCATCCATTCCGGATACATCCTTAAGATTCTTTCGATCGGAAGAATCAGAAATGTCGCGAAGGTTGCTATTCCGGCGTATTGATATATTCTGATCAGATCGCAACTCAGTAGAGTAAATAGCGGAATGAGAGTGATGAGGGAACCCGCATAAAGGAGCGAGATAGCAAGTTTTTTCTCGCGTCTTTCTGCCTTGGTCATCAATCCTTTACCATTGAAGACAAACATGAAATTTGAAAACATATAGTAAGCTGCGAAAGCGATAAAGGGGGTAAAGAAGCGGCCGACACTATATTCGCCTTTATTGATATCCCAATGAAATCTCAATGCCCATTTGATATCCCAGCCTAAAGCGCCTATGCTATTGTTCCAATTATCAACCATCGGCTCGCCGGGGAGTATAGAATTCCAGGAAGTATTGATGGCGTCGACAGTGGCCGGAGATCCTTTGGCAAGCATGGCAACTCCGGCGAATATGAGGGGAATACAGGCAAGAACATAATTTACTTTCCTATGGCTTGACGATGAGCAGAGAAATAATATATAAATCGGTACGCCCCAAAACAATATCGGCTCATGAATCAGCAGGGCAATGCAGAGTATAAGGCAGGCTCCGATTTTGCCCGCTATCTCCGATGGTTTCGATGCAAGACAATAGAGAGTCAGAATAAACAGCCCATACATCAGATATTCTTTCCGGATCATGAAGTAGGGCATGTTAAGGAGAAGAGGCGACATTAAAACCCACCAATTATATCCTTTCTTCCTGAATTTCCAAAAGAAAAAGCAGATTACGGCAAGGTAGAATATAATGCTCAGGGTCATGACGACCGCAAGCAGATCAAAATCGAAATGACGCCGTAGTTGAAACAATCCTTCTCCGATCAATCCGCGTCTGACGAAGCCCCCCTGATAGTTTATGAGAAATTCGGTGACACTATATTTGTTATAGAGATCCATTGCCGGCATCTTGAGATACTGAAAAAGCAGGAACTTCAGACGCAGCAGGAATGAAAGAATAAGAGAGAATCCGACAATCCTGTAAAGTAAGGTGTGGCGGTCTCTTTTTAAGTATGTCGTTAGTTTTCCCAAGTTATTAAATTATTGGATCGATTTAAGAGAGAAAGTCCATGAAGGGGCTTTATAGGTCAGTTAGCGGTCAGTTGGCGAAGTCCACGCAGAGTCCGAATTGAAGGCAGCGTGGATTCAGCGGATAATTGGGGACGGAGAAGTAGTCTTTGCTAAACCATCCCTGATTGACGTGGCTCCACAACACATAGAAACGACATTTATAAAGTTTGGCCGAGAGATATGCGTTGCAGAATGCATAGTTGCCGACCTGCTGTTCCTGCTGGGTATGGAAAGTCATTGTAGCCGGCTGGTAAGCGAGTCCATAATAGCGCGTATAATAATCGCAATCTACGCCTATCTGCAAATTCAGAACCTTGAAAGCCTTGAACTCGAGAAACATATTTGAGTAGATCGCTAACGAGGGGAGGGGTATTACTTCCTTATTGGATGAGACTTGATATGTGATCGTATTATACCAGTTCCAGACGCCGAACTTCAGCTTCTGGTCGAGAGTAGCAGAAAAGACCTGGACATTCCCGGAATATTGCTCCGGAATAGCCTCATTATTGAAAAAGACGTAATTCTGCAGATTGCGGATACCTGCAGAAATAGTGGTCCGCGTCCAAGGAATTGTCAGTTTCCCTCCGACTTTATATTCTCGTGTCTTGCCGAGACTTATATTCCATGCGAAGTGATTGGAGATATAATGCGAGAGGAAATAGGAATTAGAGGCGTTGGAGAATCCGCCGTAGGCTGAGATGCTGACTGTGTCGCCAAGCATCTTGAATCTGCTTGCGACGTTTCCTGAGAGTATAATGTCGCCTGCGATGCCTCCGGTCAATCCAAACCGGGCAGAAGCATCATAAGTGATGATTTCTCCTTCTTTTTTAGATATGGAGCCTCCGACCCAAAGTCGGTTCTGTGTGATGCGTGGCACGCACTTGAAGCCCTCCGGAAGCGGTGTTAGCAAGAATGAATCAGACTGATCCGAATCATCGGCATCCGGAACCGGATTAACTTCGGGATGAGCCGGGGTTCCTATATAGGCTCCTTCCGCCGACAGGAAAGGATAGTCATGTCCGTAAGTAGTCTGTGTCAGTCGGCGTGTCTGAAGAGAGGCGTAGGCCGAGATGCCGAACCTGGCCCATTTCTTAAAGCCTTCAAGGAGTTCGACGCCAAGAGTATTGGTGACCATCCAATATCTGGTGTCGTCATGAGTTGCATCGGCGTCGAGATATGTATTCTTCCAGAATGAATGACCTTGTGTCGAGTTGGTATTGCTGAAGTTATGATGGCGTCCTTCATAGTCGAGAGAGTAGATAAATTTCATCAGCGGCACGTAGAGGTCCCGCGTAGTGGTATCGTTGACCTCTTCTTCTGTCCAGTAGCCGACTTTAAAGGCATGTGTCGTGAAGAGGCGGTCGCCGAGCAATCGTGTATGGGCCGCGGAAAGATTCGTAGGGATGGATTTGGGCTGCACGCTTGTCACGCCTCCCTGCACGTCGGCCGGGTCTGTAATATAGCGGATATCAGTGATCCCGCCGTTTTCTTTATTCAGATTATTGAAGTGATAATAAATGGCCTGGGCTTCGTAGCGATGGGAATTATAATAGAAACTGAATCCGAAATTCAATCCTTTGGTGGCTTGATAATTATAGGCTCCCTTTGCATAATTATAGTCCAGGAATGCTCCGATGCCGATATTCCGGTTTACGTTTCCTGCGAAAGTGGCTGCAAGTCGGTCGGTATGATTCTGCTTATTGCCTCCAAAGTTATAGGATAGCAGCGTCATGGGGACGTAGACGTTATACATCTTGAAGGTCTGCAGCGAAGGCATTATTGCTTCCAGAGATGCGTCGAAGAAGAAAGTCGGGATAGCCGGACGGTTGAAGAATATCATGTTGATTCCTTCAGTTCCGAGAGTCCCCGTAGTCGCATAGGCATCCGAATGGAGCGAAGGGATGAAGGCTCGCTGATAGTTATACTGCAGGGTGTCGATCGATGATTTCTGATGATCCCCCAGAGGAGTAGAAAGAGTCCAGGCAGTCCCTTTCTTTGTAGGCTTGGCTGCAGAGTCTGCTTTGAGAAGACGCTGCGAAGACCCTCCGGGACGTTGCGGTCTGTCGGCTGTCTGCGAAAAGCCTGATACTCCGAAGCAAAGGAGCAGTAATATGATGGATAGGAGTTGAAAAGATTTCTTCATTTCAGTCAGGTAGGAGAGTATAGGCAGCTCGATTCCGGGGATTGACCTAAAGCTGCGATTTTGACTGCAAAATTAGTCAATTTCGGCTGAATTAGCAAGAGTCTATAATAAAGAGTATATAATAAAAGCGGTCTATTCCGTAGAAGAATAGATCGCTTTTTCTAATGATTGCTCATGCTTACACTGTCGAGCGTAGGATATAAGTTACTGATGAGAGGGACGCAGGAGGTCGTTGACTGTCTTGACAGGATTGAATGTCTCGGCGGGAACCTCGACAAAGATTGTGTTCCAATCCGACATTGCTCCATTCCAGAGTCCGGGCAGTTCGAGGGCTTTGATGGTCACACCCTCGCGGCTTTTCTCCGAGATGAATCCTGTAGCGGGGTCAACGAAGTCGGGAAGATTGAAATTTCGTCCTTCGAAATCTTTGGTAGCTACGACGAGGTCTACGGGATTAAAGTGAGTTGCCTCCTTAAGCATCTTCTGAGCCTCCTTGTTATCCGGATCGATCTGCGAGGATTCAAGGATCTGAGGTGATACTGTTCCGTCGGGATTAAAGGCAAGGAATGGACCTCCGCCGGGTTCTCCTTCATTCTTGACCATACCGCAGACGCGCAGCGGACGATTAAACTTGGAGAATAGATACTCAGCCTCCTCCTCAGGACTCATGTTGTCGGCATTGTCATGAGTGACGCAAAGCACATTGCGCAGGAACGTCAGCATCTCTTCGCGGCGTTCTTCAGAGGGCACACCCTCTTTGAGTTCCTTGCAGTATTGGTTGATTTTCAATTTTGTCCCTACGAGGATGCCTCCGATGACCTGCTTGTAGATAATCGTCGGATTGCGCAACGCGTCGGGCACGACATTGTCGATGTTCTTTATGAAGATAACGTCGGCATCGAGATCGTTGAGATTCTCTATGAGGGCGCCATGGCCACCGGGACGGAAGAATAAAGCGTCATTTTCGCGGTAGGGTTCTCCCGAGGGAAGGGCAGCTACGGTATCCGTAGAAGGTTTCTGCACACTGAGAGTGACGTTAAGACGGATGCCATAATGATGTTCCATAAAGGCCTTCACTTCCTCGATTTTGGCTTCTACGAGGGGAAGATGCTCTTCGCTTACTGTAAAATGAAGATTGACATTGCCATCCTTATCTGAAGCATATTGAGCTCCTTCCGCTATATGCTCTTCAAGGGGAGTGCGCGAAGTCCCCGGGACGCGATGGAACATCAGCAGAGCCTTCGGAAGATGGCCGTAGCCCAGGCCCGGGACATTCAGAAGTACATCTACTATTTCCTTGTATTTCTTCTCCTTGACGAGGCTGTCGATGCTGCGTTCATGCAGAGTCAGGACTTCCCTGTTGAGACGATGATAGAAGGGGAATGATTCAATGTCGGCGAAAAACTTCTTTATGAAATCATTGTCGGGAGTATTGTTCTTCCCGTTGAGGA
Organism: Muribaculaceae bacterium; assembly: GCA_029057985.1. Lineage (GTDB taxonomy): Bacteria > Bacteroidota > Bacteroidia > Bacteroidales > Muribaculaceae > Lepagella. The sequence continues at coordinate 18,329 of JAIDYR010000007.1, forward strand.
AGGAGAAAAGGTCTTTAAACATTCGAGAGGCGGCTCCGGAAGCAGGCGTCATTTTCATTATTTTTGCACCCGATGCGCGATACTTTTCCCAGATTTCCACGCTCTGGCGCATGAGATCTTCGGAAGGGAGCGTTATGCCGTTGCCGACTGTGGCCGGAGCTTCGATTTTAAGATAAGGGAAGCCCTCACTCAGCTGCCGGAGTTGAGACGCAAGTTTCTCTTCTGATATTCCTCGCTCTTCGAGGATTTTAAGGTCGTTTTCTTTAAGGTTCATGTCGGGTTGTAATTTTTGAGTTATTAATTTCGGGAGTATTCGGTTCTTATTCTGACTCGCGCCGGAGGGTTATATGGAGGAGTTCGAGTTTTCGGGCGGTCAGCATCTGCCGTCTTTCGAGGCTGTCGAGAAGTTGTCGGGCTGAGGCCATTCTCCATGTCTCGCTTATCCAGCGCTTCTGAGGGTGGGATAGATAGATTGAGGAGCGAACTTGTCCATTACGAAGATATTCCATCCATATTTGCTCGGGTTCATGTACAGCGACGAACTCTGCAATCGGAGTAATCTCCTTGCCGGAGAATGAGCATACGGTCAGTCCGTCGGAGCTCGTGAAGTTCAGTCCCTGATCAGGCGGTACGACAGGAGAACTTATGGAATATTCTCCCGCGGTAAGGCGGATAGCATCAAACTGAGATCCTGACAAAGCGGCTACAATCTCAAATTCCTGATTATCCTTTATTCGCGAGGCGATACCGGTAGAATTCAGCGGGTAAGAACCCATAAATGAGGAGTGAATATAGTAAGGCTCTACCTGCTTGGGATCATTCACCTGAGTGAAATTCTTGAGCCATAGATCTATATCCGAGCGGAGTTGAGTTATGCGTAGCGAATCAGCTTTTCTCTGAGCGGATATATTCGAGATGGAATCGTTCAGGGAGGCGATCCATTGGGCGCGTTCCTGAGCGGCTTTCTCGCCACTATATTTTTTGCAACCGGCTATCGAGGCTATGACCGGGATAAGCAGAAGAGGAAGTATTGATCGGTAGTTCATTACAGGTAAGGTTTAAGGCTTTTGATTCTGAATTTATGATTACATTCGGCTGACTTCTTTGACTCCTTTGACGGTGCGGATTTTTTTCATCAGAGTCGAGAGCTGGGCGTTATCCGTCACTCCTACGGTAAGGTATCCCTGAAACATTCCCGTATTGTCGGAATCTACAGAGATGTTGCGGAGGTTGACGCCCAGTTCCTTGGATATTATTGAAGTGATGTTAGCAAGGATTCCGAGATCGTCGTTGCCGATAATTCTGATATTTGCGGATAGCATGTCGCCGGTCTTGCCGCTCCATTCTACGGGAATGACGCGATAAGGGTAACGCTCGCGAATATTTGCGGCGTTCGGACAATCTTTCTTATGTACTTTCACCGTGCCCTCGGAAGAAATGAACCCGAATACTTCATCGCCATAGATCGGGCTGCAGCATTTCGCGAATTTATAACTTAATCCGGCAATGGATTTCCCTCCGATGACGAGTACGTCGGATTTCCCTCCATCGGGCTGATTATCCGTGCGCAGCTCGAATTCCTCGGCGGAAATCTTTTCAGCTTCGGAAGTTTCGCTTACGGCATCCTGATATTGCTGAAGGAATTTTCCTACATCGAGCTTCTCCATAGCCATATCGGAGAAGAATTCGTTGGCGAATTTATATCCCGATTTCTTGATGAGCTTCATCATCAAGGCCTCATCGAGTTCTATTTTCCGGTTTTTGGCGCGGCGTTCGAGGAGTTCTTTGCCGAGATCGGCCAGTTTCTGCGCTTCCTCATTGAGAGTCTGTTTGATTTTATTTCTGGCCTTGGCGCTGACTACAATATTGAGCCAGTCTTGCTTAGGAGTCTGAGTCGTGGAGGTCAGAATCTCTACCGTGTCGCCATTCTGTATGCGATGTGTAATCTTGCGGTGTTGGCCATTGACGACTGCGCCTATGCAATGGCATCCGACATTGGAGTGGATGCGGAATGCGAAATCCAGGACCGTAGCTCCGGCCGGAAGTTTAAAGAGATCGCCTTTAGGAGTGAATGCATAAATCTCCTTCTCATAATCATCCATCTTTAGATGGCGCATCATCTCCATCGGTCCGGCCTGGGCGGATTCGAGAATATCCCTGATATTATTCATCCATTGGTCGGTGGAATCCGACTTGACCCCTTTATAGCGCCAGTGGGCGGCAAGTCCCTTCTCGGCCACGAGATCCATTCTCTTAGTGCGGAACTGCACTTCAACCCATTTGTTATCCGGTCCCATGACAGTGGCATGAAGAGATTCGTAGCCGTTGCTTTTAGGGATTGATATCCAGTCGCGCATTCGCGCCGGATTGGGGGTATACATATCAGTCAGGATCGAGTAAGCCAGCCAGCAGTCGGACTTTTCCTTTTCCCGAGGAGTGTCGATTATGACTCTGATCGCAAACAGATCATATATTCCGGAGACGTCTACTTTCTGTTTCTTCATCTTTCCCCATATGGAAGAGATGGATTTTGTGCGCCCTTTAATTGAGAAAGTCAGCCCTGCATCTTCGAGTTTCTTCTTGACAGGATCAATGAATGATTTGATGTAAGCGTCCCGAGAGCGCTTAGTCTCGTTGAGCTTATGAGCGATCTGAGTATATATCTCTCTGTTGGAATATTTCAGGGATAAGTCTTCAAGCTCGCTCTTGAGTTTATACAGTCCCAGTCGGTGGGCGAGCTGGGCGTAAAGGCAATTTGCTTCAAAAGCGATGTCGCGTACCCAGTCAGTATCGGGATGGAGGTTGATCTCCCTCATGAGCACCAGGCATCTGACGATCATTATTATAATGACTCGGATATCGTCGGCCAGGGAGAGCATCAGCCCTCTGAAGTTGTCTTGATTTACGGCATTATTTTTATTGGAGAATTTTTCTACTGCGGAGATCCCGACCAGCAGGGAGGCTACGTCTTCTCCCCATTCCTTGCGCAGGGACGCGATGTCGAGAGTGCCATCCTCAAGAAAAGGATGCAGGATGATTGCAAGGATGATATTATGATCCGGGTCGATCGCTTCGTTGAAAAGCAGAGCTGTCTTGATTGCAAGGATGGATTTTGGGAGGCCATGATCGTTGCGTGCAGAGACATCTTCACGCATTGCCCTGCGGCAAAGTGTCTTTATCCTGCGGATTTCATCCGCCGGGATTGAATCCCTGACAGCACTTTCGAGTTGGCTGCACAAAGTCAGAAACTCGCGCTTTTCAGAGGGAGTAAGAGGGCCGGATGCGGCGGGAGAGAGGACTGTTTCGACTGAGGTTTCCATAAGCAATCTGTTTCGGAAGTTCTAAAATTTATCCGAGGAGTAAATCGAAGAGTTTCAAAAGGAGAGAATAGGAGATATTTCCGCATGAGGAATATCTACAAAATAGCCTGTAGAATATCTACAAACTTAAGCAATTTTTTGTTTATACGCAAACGATTTTAAGGAAAAACACTAAAAACGCGCCATATTTCACTTTTTAATTTGCGTAATGAATAAATATTGATTAATTTTGGAAAAAATTAATTTATAACTGACTTGCCCCTCTTCTGCCCGATGTCTGCATTTGCTTATTCAAGCGAAATATATAAGGCTTAACAGTAAGAATCCAAAAGGCTCAACATAATGGCGCAACAAGATAAAACGACACCTTGCTCTGTCGGATGCGGCACTTCCGGAGATTCAGAATCGGATGTGAACTCCGGACAATTCAAGACCAAGATAGGGTTGGTCGCGGCAACTCTCGGTTCGGCTGTCGGACTGGGAAGCATCTGGCGTTTCCCGGCCGAGGCTCAGCAGAACGGTGGAGGAGCGTTTCTGGTAGTATTCCTTGTATGTGTGCTGATACTGGGGATCCCGGTTATGGTTGCGGAGATGTCGCTCGGTCGCAGTGGGGGATGGCGCGGAAAATGGCGCCATGCAGGATTGCTCGGTGTCGTATCCTCTTACATGATTCTGTGTTTTTATATGGTTGTTGCCGGCTGGACCTTTGAATATTTATGGGATTCCATTACAGGCGCCCTATATTCCGGAGTGACTCATAATATGGAAGGGATGGAAGCTGCGTTTCATCATCGCATGGAAGATTATATCGCATCCGACTGGGATCCCTTGATATCCACATGGATAGTGATTGCCATGAATGTCGGAATCCTGATGCTTGGCGTGCAGAAAGGGATAGAAAGAGCAAGCAATATAATGATGCCCTTGCTTTTCGTGTTGCTTCTTGTCTTCGCGGGATATGCTCTGACATTGCCCGGAGCCTATAAGGGAATAGAATTTTTCTTTCATCCCGATTTTTCCAAGATAACCTGGGGCATGATCGGTAATGCCCTGGGCCAGACCTTCTTCTCCCTTAGTCTCGGCACCGGCATATTGATTACTTATGCCTCCTATTATCCATCGGATACCCGACTCGGGCAGACCTCTTCGACTGTATCGATGCTTACGACTCTTGTAGCCGTAATGATGGGCGTCATTATTTTCCCGGCAGTCTTTACATTCGGACTTGATATCAACTCTCTTCGCGGCACGACACTTGTCTTCGTCACTCTTCCGGAGGTATTCGCGCAGATGCCCGGTTCGCAATGGATATCAATTCTATTCTTCACTCTGCTTCTTGTCGCAGCGTTGACCAGTACTATATCCATAGCCGAGGTTTCAGTAGCCTATATCCAGAAACGCTTCCGAAGAAGTCGCTTTCAGGCTACGATACTGGCTCTTACCCCACTTTGCGTTTTGAGTTCGCTCTGCTCTCTGTCATTCGGACGACTGAGTGATTTCAAGATTTTCGGGCTGACGATATTCAATTTCCTCGATACCCTTACTACAAATTATATGCTTCCTTTGACGGCCCTTGTCGGAGTGATATATATAGGATGGATAGCGCCCAAGAAAACCCTTTCGAATCAGATCACGAATGACGGGACAATAGCCCGATATTCCAAAGGTCTTCTGACTTTCATAATAAGATATCCGGCACCGATCCTGATTCTGATCATCCTGATCTCGGGAATTCTTAAATAATAATCGTGATTTAGATCCCGGATTGAATCATGATTTTAATAAATGTGATTTAGATTTAGGATTGAATCATGATTTTAATAAATGTGATTTAGATTTAGGATTGAATCATGATTTTAATAAATGTGATTTAGATTCCGGATTGAATCATGATTCGTAGCTGATGATCGCAATTTGTCAGCCGCAAGCGGTGCTTGCACCGCTCTAACCGAATAACCAATTTAATTTTCGCCCGCGAAAATTAAATTTAAAGCTTAACTTAAATATATAATCTTACAATCATGACAAACTTTACGAAGTGCGCTCTTGCAGGACTTATGTTTCTCTCGACCGCATCGGCATCTGCCGCAACGTTCGTCGGTCCGCGCACGGATTTCCGCGACGAGACCATCTACTTCGCCATGACTACCCGCTTCTACGACGGTGATCCCCTGAACAACGTCTATTGCTGGGATGGCGACAAGAACATCAATGACCCGGAGTGGAGAGGTGACTTCCAGGGCCTTATCGACAAACTCGACTACATCAAGGCTCTCGGATTTACAGCCGTGTGGATCACCCCTATTGTGGAGAACGGATCCGGACTTGACTATCACGGCTACCACGCAATGGATTTTTCCAAAATCGATCATCGTTATGTCTCGAAGGATGCCGACGCCCATGGGGCGGACGTAGCTTTCCAGAAGCTCATTGACGAAGTGCATAAGCGCGGAATGAAACTTATCCTCGATATAGTTATCCAGCATACGGGAAACTTCGGCGAGAATACACTCTGCAAGATGTTTAAGAAAGACTATTCGCAGAATCTCGGCGACATCAACGCTTCGATGGTAGTGGTGCCTCAGTCAGAAGGAGGCCAACTCCCTTCCAACTATCCGTCCATGAAGCCGGCCGATCAGTACGGTACTCGCCTTGCAATGATGAAGAATTCAGACTTCACCAATCGCGACGTCCATAATTATTGGCACCATAAGGCATGGTTTGACTGGGATGACCCCTCCCGCTGGTGGGGGCAGATTGCAGGCGACTGCGTCGACTTGAATACGGAGCATCCGACGGTGACTAACTATCTCGTCGACTGCTACAGTCGCTTTATCAAGATGGGCGTCGACGGATTCCGTATTGATACTGCCGGCCATATCCCGCGTCTGTCGTTCAATAAGATGTTCCTTCCTCAGTTTCAGGCAGCTGCCGAAAGTCCCGAGGCCAAGGCAAAACGTGGTGATACTCCTTTCTTCATGTATGGCGAGGTATGCGCGCGTTCGATGGAAGTGATCTATCGCGGTGACAATTACAACTGCTCTCCCTGCTATTATACATGGAAAGAGAATAAGGATTATGCCTGGGATATGAATCCTGAATCATGGGATTCAGTAGTGGCCATCCCGACTCAGACCGAGGGATCAAGCGACTATCAGACCGTATCCGGTCATGTCAATTGGGAGTCAGTGCAGAAATCTGCACTTGACGATAAGGGGCACTCCGCATCGATCCTGCGCAAGAGCTCCAATCATAAGCTCAACGGCAACGAATATCATACTCCCGATTATACCGATCACTCCGGCCTTAATGTCATCGACTTTGCCATGCACTGGAATTTCAACAGCGCGCAGGGTGCCTATGGAGTCCGCACTCAGGACGATCTATATAATGATGCGACCTACAACGTCGTATATGTAGATTCACATGACTACGCCCCCGACAGCAACTATCGCTTCATGGGCAGTCAGGACACATGGGCCGAAAATCTCTCACTGATGTTTACGTTCCGTGGTATCCCTTGTATCTATTACGGTTCAGAAGTGGAGTTTCAGAAAGGTAAGGATATCGACAAGGGTGCTGTCCTTGCTCTTAAGGAGACTGGTCGCGCATATTTCGGCGGTTATATTGAAGGCGATGTGAAGGTTAGCGACTTCGCGGAGTATTCCGACGCTACCGGAAACCTCGCTTCCACACTTTCCTATCCTCTGGCAAAGCACATCCAGCGCCTCAATAAGATTCGTGCTGCGGTGCCGGCTCTGCGTAAAGGACAGTATAGCAACGATGGATGCTCGGGTAAGATGGCCTTCAAGCGCCGTTACACAGATTCCCAGACCGATTCCTACGTTCTTGTGACCATTTCTGGAGACGCAACATTCTCAGGCGTTCTAAATGGCCGCTATGTAGATGCAATCACAGGCGACGTGCAGAACGTCAGCGACGGCAAGCTTACAGCTAAATGCTCCGGTAAGGGTAATCTCCGTGTGTATGTACTCGACACTGACAAGACCAAAGCCCCCGGAAAGGTAGGCGAAGACGGAAAGTATCTCTACGCTACTAAGTCAGTGAATGAAGAATGGGTGGAATGGCCCGACGAGACCATGCCTGAAGAGACATGGACTGTCAAGCCCAATCCGACTCCCGGTCCGACTCCCGGCGGCGAGCGCGTCGAGCCTGAAGTGCCCGTCGCTCCGGCCATGGCGGAAGGGGAGCAGGCAGTCTTCTTCGAGCATGAATCATGGAATCCCGTCTCTGCATGGATCTGGAGTGACGGCAATAATTATACCGGTGGCACATGGCCCGGTCAGAGCCTTACATATCTCGGCAACAATGTCTATAAATGGACTTACACAGGTTCGGGCAAAATCCCTGCAAGCGCAAAGGTGATATTCTCCAATGCCGGCAATAATCAATGTTCTAAGGATGGATGGGATTTCGTCAACGGCGGCTACTACACTTCCACCGGTTATCTCAAGACTATCGAAGGCGCAGGCGAGATCGAAGATGATCCCATTATCCCCGGCGTGCAGACAACTTATACTTATTATTTCGATAACTCCGCAAGCAACTGGAGCAATGTCTACGCTTACTTCTGGGATGCCAACAACAGCGGAAGCACCAAGATGCTCGGTGAATGGCCCGGTACAAAACTAAGCAGCAACGGCGACTATTACGTAGCTTCCTTCACTACGGATAAGTCATTCGGTAAGCCCATGATTATCTTCAATGGAGGCAACAGCCAGCCCCAGACTTCTGATCTGGAGGCAGTCAACCACGGTATCTATAGCAAGGAAGGATTCCGTGAAGTACATGTGACCGGCGTTGAGAGCGTTGCAGGAGCTTCTGACCTCAAGGTCTACACTGTAGGTCATTCTCTCGTAATCGAGACTCCGAAAGCAGGCGTCATCAATGTGGCTACACTCGACGGTCGTAGCCGCGTGCTCAACCTTGCAGAAGGTGTAAACGTATTTGTTGACTATGCACCCGGATTCTATATTGTAGGCAACAAGAAAGTTGTTGTGAAGTAAGAGGAAAGCTCTGGTTAAGTAATCTGACCTTACTTCCTATCCCGACGGATATTGCATAAGCAAATATTTATACTGAAGGATTCCCGTGGTAAAAAAGCCGCGGGAATTTTTTTGTGATATTCAAGGGTATTTATTAATTTTGTAATAATGAAAGAGAAAAAGACAAATGCGGCGCGTATCCTTGACCGGGAGAAGGTCGCCTATGAATTGATCCCGTATACTGTAGATCCCGACAATCTGGCTGCAGATCATGTGGCCGATGAACTTGGCGAACCTATAGAGCGGGTCTATAAGACTCTTGTGCTTCATGGCGACAAGACCGGATATTTCGTATGCGTCATTGCCGGCAATCATGAGGTTGATCTCAAGAAGGCGGCCAAAGTGTCAGGAAATAAGAAAGCCGAGATGATTCCTATGAAAGACCTTTTGGCTGTCACAGGATATATACGAGGCGGATGCACTTCTATCGGGATGAAGAAGCATTTCCCGACATATTTCTCCGAAGAGATGCTCGATTTCGATTACGTATATGTCAGCGCGGGCCAACGCGGACTTCAGTTGAAACTCGATCCAAAGGATCTATTACGGGTAGCCCGGGCTCAGGAAGCCGATTTAGTAGCAGATAAGGAATGAATACGTTAGGAAATAATCTCCGGCTTTCTACATTCGGAGAAAGCCATGGACCTGCAATGGGCGGAATCCTTGACGGGATGCCGGCAGGAGTCTGCATAAATATGGAGGAGGTGCAGACTATGATAGATCGTCGGCGCACCGGACTCAATCCTTTGACGAGCCAACGGAAGGAGACAGACGTCCCTGAGATTCTCTCCGGGCTTAGCCCTGACGGACTGACTCTCGGGACACCTATAGGATTTATTTTCCGCAACTCTGATGCGCGGTCGAAAGATTACGGTGATCTCGCTACCCGTTTTCGTCCTAATCATGCCGATTATGCATATCAGATGAAGTATGGAATCAGAGATCATCGGGGAGGAGGCAGGGCTTCTGCACGCGAGACCGTCAATTGGGTCATGGGCGGCGCTTTAGCCTCGCAGTGGCTTAAGGCGCTTGGTATATCCATTGAAGCCCGACTGACTCAGGTCGGCAACGTCGGATATTCCGACGTGTTTCGATCCATGCGTATGAATCCGGAAGTATCCGAGTTCCCTTTTGATGAAGAGATAGAGGAGGGAATGAAGAAGGAGGTGGAATCAGCGCGGGCCGATTGCGATTCTGTCGGAGGAAGAGTTTCATGTGTGATAAAAGGGTTATCGGCCGGTGTAGGGCAGCCGATGTTTGCCAAACTCCAGGCTAAACTTGCAGAGGCTATGCTCAGCCTTAACGCCGTCAAGGGTTTTGAATATGGAGAGGGAATGAAGAGTGCGTCGGCAAGAGGCACTGAAATGCTGGATCTTTTTAATTCATCGTTTGATCCGATGCCATTTGCGACCAATCATGGAGGTGGAGTGCTGGGTGGAATATCCACGGGAATGCCCGTATATTTCAATGTATGGTTCAAGCCGACTCCTACCATTCCTCGACCGCTGCCTATGGCTGACGCCAAAGGGGATATCAAAGAGGTCAGGGTAGAGGGTCGACATGATCCTTGCGTAGCCATGCGGGCACCGGTGATAGTCGAGGCTCTGAGCTGGCTCGTAGCGGGAGATCTTATACTGCGGGATATGGCGTATAAATAAGTATTTTAACTAACTCTCAATTGCCGACATTAGCCGGATTTCTATTTTCAATTTCAAATACCGATTCCGACATTGAATCCATACTATAAAGATTATTCGCAATATTTATGTGAGAAATTCGGTGGGGGAAAGATTCAGAAACTTTCTGTCGATGCCGGATTTTCATGTCCTAATCGTGATGGAACTATATCACGCGGGGGCTGCATATATTGCAATGTGAGATCGTTTACGCCCGGATATTGCAATCCTATGAAGACAGTAGGGGAACAGTTGGAGGAGGGTAAGAGATTTTTCGCAAGGAAATATCCGGATATGAAATATCTGGCCTACTTCCAGTCATTTACGGGTACTCATGCGCGTGCCGTCGATTCATTGCGCCAACTTTATGAAGAGGCAGCTGTGCATCCTGATGTAGTGGGGATAGTCATCGGTACCCGGCCGGATTGTCTGCCGAAGGAAGTAGTCGAAATGCTGGCGAGTCTCAACCGAATGATTCCGGTCATTGTTGAAATAGGAGCGGAGACAAGTCATGACCGGACCTTACAGATCATCAACAGAGGTCATAAATGGCAGGATACGGTAGATTCCGTCAATGCTCTTCATGAACATGGGATAGATGTCGGCTTGCATTTGATCGCCGGCTTACCGGGTGAAGGGAGGGATGATATCCTGGAATCCCTCGACGATGTTATGAAACTCCCGGTCTCGACCATAAAATATCATCAATTGCAGATTATCCGGGACACTGCGCTTGCGAGTATGATGCAAGAAGGGCGTCTTGATGTCAATGTCTTCGGAATGGAGGATTATATGGATCTTTGCGTGGAGATAATAGGCAGATTATCTTCATTGCGACCGGACATTGCAATAGAGCGTTTTCTATCGTCGGCTCCGAAGGGGATGGTGATCGCTCCCGGCTGGGGACTGAAAAATCATGAGTTCGTAAATCTTCTGATGAATCGTCTTAGAGTCCTGAACTTGCGTAATTTAAGAAAATAATTAAGATAAAATGAGAAAATTAATTCTGACAGTAGCCCTCGGGCTTACTTTGAGTTCAGTCATGGCTGCCGATGGAGTGGCAACTGTGATTCTCCCTAAGGGGACTAATCTTAAGCAATTAGTCGTCAGCTATGCCTCGATCGACAATATGATTTCAGCTCGCCGGCAGAGTGATCTGAAGATCGTCTATGACACGATCCCCGTCAAAAAGAACAAGGCGGAATTCAAACTTGAATCGTCCGTTCCGGCACGCTATAGCATAGAGTTCGGAGAGAAAGAGAACGCTGATTTTTATGCCGCTCCGGGAGAGACTATAAAAGTGGAAGTTACTAAGGTGAATCCTCTTGACTATACTGTCTCAGGCACTGAACTTATGGAGGGGCTGACATCTCTTGCTGCAGTGACTAAGCCTATTGAGCAGCAATATTATGCGATTGCCTCCTCCGGGAATGTCACCCGCGAACAGCTTGAGCCCATCATGGCAGCTTACGATAAGGCTGTAAAGGATTTTATAGGATTCAATCCTAAATCTACAGCAGTCCCCTTTGCAATCCTTGATCTTGAAGGAGAAGATTTCCTCAATGCTTATAATGCCTTGACTCCGGAAGCCTCGAAATCCATATTGATGCCGATGGCGGAGATTCAGAAAGAGAAGGTAGAGAAGGAACTGGAAATCGAACGGCGTCAGGCTGAGATGATGAGTGGTAATACTCCGGCTCCCGACTTCTCGCTGCCGAATCCTGAGGGAAAGATGATCAGTCTGGCGGATTTCCGTGGGAAGTGGGTTATTCTTGATTTCTGGGGTAGCTGGTGCGGATGGTGTATTAAGGGATTCCCGGCACTGAAAGAAGCCTATAAGAAATATGAAGGCAAGCTTGAGGTTATAGGAATTGACTGCAATGAGCCCCGCGAAGCATGGCTTGCCGGAGTCAAGAAATATTCTCTCCCCTGGGTCAATGTCTATAATGGGGAGGCACCCGCATTGCTGATGGAGTATGGAATCCAGGGATTCCCGACAAAAGCTATCATCAATCCGGAAGGTCATCTCGTAGACGTGACGGTCGGAGAAGATCCCACCTTCTATCAGAAACTCGCCTCATTCATCGAATAATTTCAATTATCCATAATAAAACCTCCTGATAATCCGGGTTCCCGGAATATCAGGAGGTTTTATTATTTACAGTTTTATTATTTACATATATGTGTAGTAACTATGAAGTTGAAAACTCTGACCCCAGCGAAGCAATCGGTTACTTATTACTTTTTTAGTTGCGCACGCGCAACTAAAATTATTTCCGTTTTTTAGACGACGATTTCTTAGATGACGAAGAGCCGGATGCCGAGGGATACAGATACATCGCTTCATTTCCATAGTTATCGTAGAAGATGAGATATACGTTATTCCCGTCATAGTCGATGCCAAGATAGCTTTGGTCGCCGGTCGCGGGCTCGTAGAGATTGATATAATCTCCCGAAACTTCCCATAATAATTTGCCGGTTTTTGTTTTTCCACCGTAAGTATAGGAGCCGGTGGCATGTCCATCGGTGCGGAACGACATTGTCACAGAGATTTTTCCTCCTCCCGGTATGGTCTCAGTCCCCTTGAAAGTTTTTCCTCCGAAGTTGTATGCAAACGATGACAACGTGATGATCAAGGAGCATAAAAAGATAAAGAAACGCTTCATAATTATGATTTTAGATCAAAGAGTTAAGAGTTATTATACCTACAAAGATAATACTAAATTTTCAAACTCCAAACTAAAGATTTCAAATGAACCAAAAAGAGAAAAGTTTAAGTGAAAAGTAATGTGTAAAAAATATGTGAGAAGTTTTAGGTATGCTGGGTTACATTACCTTGGAATTATTCATAAGTAGAAAAATAAATCAAAATCTTCTTCTTATGAATAATTTTTTAACTATAAAAATATCGATTTTTCGGGCGAAATACCAACTCTGCAAATTCCACAGTCCGCCACCAATTATCAATCTTTATAGGAGATTCTGACTCACTAATTTCTATCACAAAAGAGTCGCAATTTAGTTGGCATTATAGTCAACAATCCGGCAACAAGTAAATTTGTGACGCAGATGCTGAATTACTATCTTTGAGCAATTAATTAAATTAAACAAACTTATCTTATTCATAACTAATTCTAACAATTAATGAAATCAATCTTCAAGAAAATACGCAACTGCATGGCCTGGCTGGGTATATGTTCCATGATGCTGACATTCAGTTCCTGCGATACTGCCATGGCTGTATTAGCCGGAGTAGCAGACGGGATGAATTCCTATGCAGGATGTTCGGGATATGGATATGGTTCGGCTTTTGTCGCCGCTCCGTCAGCCACAACATATTCGTCGTCGTACTCGAGTGGTGGTTCGGGTTCTTCAAGTACGTGTCGTAATTGTGGGGGCACAGGCAACTGTCGTCGTTGCAATGGAGCCGGAAGAATCTACGATTATGGAGCCGGAAGCATAAGCAGTAAAGGAAAGTATGAACAACGTTGCCCCGTATGTAACGGATCCGGTAAATGTGGAGCTTGTAATTAAAATATATCATCATTTTAAAGAAAAATTATAATGAAAATTAAGAAAGTACTCAAAGGTATGCTCGCGGTGGCAGCAGTAGCCACAATAACATTGGCGTCTCAGTCATTCACGACAAATGCTAAAACTGATGTTCCATCCTCCTATAACAATGTGACGTTTGTCAAGACTCACGCAAGATGCGGAAAATCCAACTGTAGTTGCTCCGGCTACTGGGGCTATAAGCATCAGAACGGCACCTACGAAGGCGCATGCTCCAACACTGACGGTCACGGTCATACCTGCGGCCACAGCCCCCAGAGCCACGGCCTTCGCGCATGGTAATTCAAATAAATCACTTTATATTCCTATAGTTTATTTTAAAAGAATTGTAGGGATAAATGTTCAATTTTATCGAAATATAATTAGTTATGGGTACTGAATCAATACATCAGGAAGGTTTTAATAAAATTCCTATCCCGGCCGAAAAAGAAGTTCGGAAGTTCCTTAGGGCTCTTCCGACTCAATGTCCAGAATGTGGAGAAAAGACGGATTCTTTGAAGTGTTATACACTTCCTTCGGTGTGTATTTTTATCGGAATTGCGGCTCGATTCTCCAGAAAAGGCCATGTTTGCTGTCCGAAATGCATGAGGAAGAAAATCTTGCTCCATGGAATGACGTATAATATAATAACAGCAAATTTATTGTGGCTGATATTTATTCTACCATGGATGGTCATCCAATTTCTTCGAACCTTTACCAAAGGACATTCTTTTGAGGTGGTGGATATTCTGGCCGGAAAACGAATATCCGATGTTGAAGCTTCCTTGTAGATGTATTGAATTACGAGTCAATAAGTAAGTGAGAAAAATTAAAGAACATATAAAAGGAAGTTATTTTTGAGCTGATTTGAGTGCGGAAGGAGGGAGCATACTTTGTATGCGACTGACTGACAAGCTCGAAGCAGACAAAAAGAACGAGTTTTATTGTTCAAGTAATTTTAAT
>JAIDYR010000070.1:0-21020 GCA_029057985.1 Muribaculaceae bacterium
CCCCCACACCACCCCACCCCTAGCCTCGCGGGCGCGGAGACGCGTATAACAGACAGACACATACCACTGATGACTGGTCAACGAAGAAAGCATACGATATGCCTCTTTGTCTTGTGGTTGCAAATCAACCAGTAGCTCTGTGGAATAATGAGTGGCTTCTGCCCGAAATCGTATCCGAATTTCCTCAAAATAGTATAGTCGACCGAGAGACTTTAGCCAAGACCGGACAAGTAATTACCTTCAAGGCTAAACGGCAATATGATGAATGTGTTTATTGACAAAAGAACCTAATATGATGACGATTGAGGATATAAAGGCATTGATTGAGGCGGATGAGTCGAGGACTCTGGAGCTGAAGAAGAGTACCGGCGAACTGAAGGACGGTATGCATGCAGCGTGTGCGTTTCTGAACACCGATGGCGGATGGCTGATTTTCGGAGTTACGCCAAAGTCGCTTAAGATTATTGGGCAGGAAGTAACGGACTCGACGAAGCGAGAGATTTCTCAGGCTTTGGCTGGAATTGAACCAGCTTACGATATACAACCATTCTATGTTGATGTTCCGGAGTATCCGGGTAACAATGTGATAGCTTTCCATTTCGATGGTTGGAAATGGGGAGACCGTCCATATACATATAGAGGACGACCATATTACAAGCTTGAAAGCACTACTAAGATAATGCCTCGCGATATGTATGAGGACCGACTTAGGGCATACGAGCCACAGTCTTACGCTTGGGAAACGTTTCCGGCTAAGGGTGTAAGTCTTTCTGATCTGAACCGCGACAGGATACTTGGCTGTATCCGTCTTGGAGTGGAGGGTGGACGAATCCCGGAGTCTGCATTGTCGGCACCTATTGAAGAGACTTTGGCTAAGTGGTAACTTACGGTTAATGGTGTGCCGACCAACGGGGCCGCTATGCTTTTCTCAAATAATATCTATCCATATGATAACTTCCAGTTAAGGTTGGCTCGTTTCCTCGGCACGAATAAACTCGAGTTCATCGACAATCAACGTGTAGAGGGAAATTTCTTCGATCTTCTTGACGCCGGCATGGCATTCTTTTTCAAGCATCTTAATCTAAGCGGTAAGATCACGAATAGAAGCCTAATGAGAGAGGAGCGACTTGAAGTGCCTGTCAAAGCACTGAGAGAAGCACTAATCAACGCCCTGTGTCACCGCCAATGGGAGAAACAGAATCTGACAATCAGTATTGCAGTATATGATGACCGCGTAGAGATTGCCAATCCGGGCGTCTTCCCACCTCAGATTCCGATTGAGCACGTCAAAGAGTCGCATGAGTCATACCCCTACAATCGCAATATGGCGCAGGCTCTTTACCGCTCAACTCTCCTTGAAAGCTGGGGAAGCGGCATCCACCGCATCATCGAAGCCTGCCGGGAGCAGGGAGTCGAAGACCCGACATGGCGTTGGGACGGAGGCTTCGTATATGTCACCTTCAAACGACCGGTAAAAGCACATGAGACTGCAAAGGATAACTTAGTGGATAATATCGCTCTAAACCCTGACAATGTCGCTCTAAATGTCGCTCTAAACAAAGGCAATGTCGCTCTAAATGTCGCTCCAAACAATGATGATGTCGCTCAAAGTCTGGATGAGAGAATACTACAAATCATAAAATCAAATCCATCTATCAGACGCGAAGATATAGCAGCTAACCTTTCGGTGAATAAAAAAACTATAGTACGACATCTAAAGGATCTCGGTATCAAGTGGGAAGGACATTCAAAAACCGGACATTGGAGAATTCCAAAGTAATAGTATTAAACTGAAAGCAACCATAAGAAACACATAAATGATCATCAAAGAGAGAACCATTATTAACCGCATATTAAGACCCGATAACGATAGAAATTCTTTAATCAAATATCTAGCCGGAGAAGATCCCTCAAGTACAGAAATTCTTGTCGAAGCACTTGACGAACTAGAAAATTTGAGAAGTAAACATATTGAATGGGGCTTACCAGAATTAATCATGCCATCATTCCGAGAAGTTATGGATAAGAGCATGGAATCATTCAATAAAATTGATTACCAGCTCATACATGAATTTGGAGAAGCACGTATTTGTGGGATTCTTCTATTTGATCAATCTGACACTGTGGTTTATAGATTTGAAAATGATAAAGTAAAGTTTTGGTATTTCACAGAAAAAAATAAAATTAGTACACTTTGCTTTTATTTTGAAATCGAAGCATTTGATGACAATAGTAGAGAATCTGTAGTTGCAGAATGTCTTCTTAATGATAAGCAAATATTCTCAACATCAAGAGAAGATAGTATTTTCATATTGCAGAATATTGCTACTGAAATTGTTCTATATAATGCTGTAAAGAAATATGTACAAGTGGAGATAGTAGAAATTCCCTTAGGGAAATTTACGGATATTCACGGTACCCCACTAGAGTTTGTTGAAAAGAAAAAAGTCATAAATAACACAGGCCAAAAAGTTGTAGTACTGGATTCCAAATGGTTTCGTAAAATTATTAACAATAATGCAATATTTGTTCGAGGGTTCTTTCGACTTCAAAGGAAAAAGAATTCTCTAGGCGAATGGTATAAAGAGCTAATATTTGTGGAATCCTACGTTAGAAATGGTTATCATCGAGATGCCCTAATAGAGAAATATAAGAAATCAAACGAGCTATGACATTTCCGTCATTCACTTGCTATACATAATCCTAATTATTCTCGTTCTATTTAATGGAGGTTTACAAAGTGTGGAAATGTTAAAACATTAAAGAACGAGAATAATTATCTCCCAGAATTCGTTATTTTAGCAGAAACAAATGAGAGAACTTGCGAGTAACAACAAGGTTAATTCCGACGTCTTCGGCGGAGCAACGCGATGAAAAGCGATGCAACACGCTGTAGGAACGAATGTTGGAGTTGCTGGAAGACGTTCGGATAAAGAATTGATTTTTAGGATATAACAAAAGTGGAGTTTCCCTAGTGGGACTACGCAAAATAGAAAGGTCGCTGAACAAACAGCGACCTTTCTATTTTAGGGTTAGAGCAATAGTCTCTAAGTGTTCATATTCTGGCTGTGGGTCATAGGTTCAAGCCCGGGGGAACCTCTTTACTTTTAAACGGTCGCGAAAAAAAGCAAATCATAATTTACTTTACCCATTGCTTTGCAATACGATTATCAATACAAATCAGGCATATAGAAAAGTTCCCGCAATACTCTAAACTTGTGAAAATTTCGATTGGATTGCGGACAAGAAGACTCAAACACTATTAAAATCACTAAAATTAAGTATTTCATATCAGAAATATTATAATTAAATTTGCATGGGAAAAAACTCCCTCCTTATCTTATTTTCCCTGCTTCCCCTTTCGCAGGATAATAGCCTGAATATAAACCCCGGAATATTTAAATTTCGCAAGTATAATTATATGATTTCAGTAGACCGGACCGGTTATTCTCCCCGGCACAAAATGAGAGAATTACTCCGCAACGATGCCATGCTCCTCCCGGCATTGAGCCGGTTCGACATACCCTTCGGTTTTGGAGAAGCTACAGTCGAAGAGGTCTGTCGCAGTCACAATGTCGATTGCGCCACATTTATTAATGTCTGCAACCTTCTCAGCGGCTATAGATATTCTCGCGATGTAATCTCATTACCTTCATTGATGGGCTATCTCAAACGCGCCCACACTTCCTTTCTCAATGTCGAACTTCCCAAGATTCGCCGTAATCTTGTAGCTGCGACTTCCGGCAAAGAAGAGGATGAGGTGGCGATGCTCCTTATCAAATTTTTCGACGGATACGTAGAAGAAGTGAGACGCCACATGGAATACGAAAATGAAGTTATTTTCGCTTACGTCGACCTTCTTCTGGCCGGGGATTCTTCTGAAGAATTCAGAATATCCGAGTACTCTGAAAGTCACAGCGACACGGTCGAGAAGCTAAATCAACTGAAAGAGATTTTCATAAGTCAATATAGCAGAAAAGACAATATGATGCTCAGCTCGGCCCTTTTCGACATCATTATATGCGGTCGCGACATGATGTCGCACTTCGAGGTAGAAAGTCAGCTGCTGATTCCATGCGTGATGAGTCTTGAAAGCCAACTTAAATCAGGATCTCTGCGAAAAGAAGACCAACCTGACAACGAATCCCCCTCCGACCAACTCGAAATTCTGAGTGAGCGCGAGAAAGATATAATACGCGAAGTAGCCAGAGGCAAGGCAAATAAAGAGATAGCCGACTCGCTATTCATCTCGGTACATACGGTGACGACCCATCGCCGCAATATCTGCGCCAAGCTGAACATCCATACGACCGCCGGGCTCACCGTCTTCGCAATCCTTAACCATCTCATCGATCTCTCAGACGTCCATCCCCAATAAGAACTATTTTTAAAACTCGAAACTGATTTTAAGGCGTCCTCCCAACCCTCGTTCTACAATGTCGTAGAGTGTGCGGAGTGTTATATTCTCGCCGTCATTCTCGATTTTTGAAATGAATGGTCTTTTTTTATCTACCCTTTCGGCCAACTGCTCTTGAGTAAGATTAAGGCTCTCACGCGCAGACCTAATCTTGTAGCCTATACGAAGAACCTCAAGTTCGTTTTCCAAACGGTCTCGCTCAGGAGTCCCGATTTCTCCATAGTATTTATTTTTCAGCTGGTCGAGTGTCTGTATGTTATCCATTGCCAATTTATTTATCGTTATAATATTCAGTCATTATCCTCTCTGCTCTTGCTATTTCTCCGGGAGGAGTTTTCTGCGTCTTCTTTTGAAATCCGCTGAACAATACTACTAATTTATTGCCGTCGAAGCAACAAAATATTCTAAAGATGTTATTACCCACTTGCACACGAACTTCAAATAATCCGTTGGTACCTTCAATATATTTCAAATAAGTTGAAGGCACGCGTTCTACTTGCTCAAGAATATCAAGCACTTTGATTATCTTGTCTTGCACTTTCCGAGGTTGATATTTGAAGAAATCCTCGAAATAATGTTTAAAGGCAATATCTGACTTTCATTCTGCAAATGTAATTAATAAATTACATTTATACAAATATAACACGATAATTCTGCAATTGGTTTGCGTCAACATCTATTGGCCGACATAATCATAAATCCATGGAAGAGATCGACTTCCTTATGACTATAACATATCTCCCCAATAAGAACCGTTTAATCGATTGGCATGTTATATTAAGAAAAAGAGATACTATGAAAAGACAAGAACTTATTGATATCATTACTGAGAAAGTAGCGGAAGTAATTAATAATCCCGGATTCTGGGGGCAAGACCCGCAGTTGAGTATCATTCCTACTACTCTTCTCGTAAGCATCGAACGTCGCGAAGATGCCGACAGCGCGATTGCTTACAGCGACTACGCGATAGAAGCTGATGCCGTAGAGGATGGCGACTACTCGGAAGATGCCGCAGATTTCCAGTCAGCATCGGATCCCGACCTGTACCCCATGGGAATATTGATTGATTATGCCGCCAAGAAACCTGATTTGAAGAAAATCAGCAATCTGGTCGACAAGTATATTCCCCAGAAAGAGGAAAATCTTTACGCTGAATGACGCTACTGATTTTTAGCTTTGACACATAACTTAATCCCTGCATAGTTCAAACTATGCAGGGATTAAGTTATGTGGATTTCCGTATTGTCCGGGGGGCAAGGAACTGTAAAGATATTTCATAGGCATTGAGAGCGGTGATTACGGAGCTCGCTCCGACGACGCTCCATGCAATAATAGAGAATTGGTCGGCGAAAGCGTGCATCAGGGATTCATTCGACAATGTCAGTTGCCATTCTGCTACCGCATTGCTCAGATATGGCAACATCAGCGAAAAGAGGACGCCGATTATAAAACCCGAGAATGTCGCTATCCCCACAGCTACTCTATTTCTTTTTCTTACCCCGGCTGCGTGCTGCCTTATGATCTCCACTGAATTCAAACTCCTCTCAAGTCTGTCGATAAACTGAGAATCAGGGGATAATTGCGGTTCAAAGTCAGCGAAGAGTGATTTTAATTTGTCGTCATTCATGTTAATTAGTTATTTTTCAAGTAACCCACGTAAATGCCTCCGCCCCCGCGTCAGATGTTGCTTCACTGCATCCACGGAAGTATCCTCGATTTCAGCGATCTCTCTGACCGAATAACCCTGCATATAGAATAGCAAAACCGACGAGCGCTCCTTCGCAGGGATTTTATTCAACGCCTCATAGAGATCCTGATAAGCAAAAGACGCATCCGCATTTTCATGCGAGGTAAATTCTTTTACATGTTCATAACCTATCGTAAGCCGCTCACCACGCTTATGATTTAAGAATGTATTATAGCCTATTCGGAAGATCCAGGCATTAAATTTTTCAAGATTCGATACGGAATTAAACGAAAGATAGGCTTTTATATAAGATTCCTGTGCGACATCGTCTGCAAGCGTTATGTCACCGCAACATAGAGCCACCAGAAAGCGGCGGAACGCTTTCTGAGTGGCCTTGACGTTGGATATGAATTGCTCGCGTGTCATAAACGTTCTTTAATCTTTGATTTGTCGGCGGCTGACGAAGTAGACCGTAAGATAGCTCAGACCTATGGCAAATGAAACGCCTCCAAATATCAAGGGCAGAACTACAGACTCTGATGAAAACTCTGATCCGGAACAGAGAGAAACTATTCCCACGATGAAGAGCACAACTCCGACGAAGGAGAACATACAACCTCGGAGCAGACGCAGGTTAAGGACCTCAAGCGGATCTTTCTTTGACTTTTGGAAAGCGGCTGCCAGTTGGTCGGCATCGATACCGCAACATTCAATGGCCTTGATCAGCACTTTTGAACGCTTATTATCACTATTGATTGTAGCCGCAAATACAATGGCTACTATTGAAACCGGGAGCACAACGCATACGAAAATGGGAACTAATATTTCTGACATATTTCTGGATTATTAAATTATGATTCGATGATAGGGTTTTGAGACGTCTCATAGATATGACACTAATCGCGACGGAAAGGTGACACTCTAATTCAATTTTCCTTGAGAAAATTGAATTAGAAAACAAAAAAATTGTAAATTTGCATTTGAACATAATATAATATTGATAATAGTGATTCAAGTTTCGCAACGTGACTTGAATTATTGATTGGAAATTTACGAAATGAAAGGAACTGCAATGCCATTACAGCAAGTCTGGGGCAATGGCCGCACTCAGCTTGTCATTCCTGTATATCAGCGTAATTATGCATGGAAGATCGAGAATTGCAATCAATTATTTGCAGATCTCGTAAAACTCAAAGACAGCCGGAGATCAGGTCATTTTTTCGGCTCAATTGTGACCGCTCCCGCAGGATCCGGACTCGACAGGCTCATTATCGACGGTCAGCAACGTCTGACGACTACATCCTTGCTTATGCTGGCGGCTATCAAAGCGGTCAAGGATGGCAAAATGAAAGCAAGTCATGAAGGACTCCTCGAAGAGATTCACGACAATATGCTCTGGGCCAAGTATGGCTCGCATCCTTCCCATAAATTCAAGCTCCTCCCTATAGAGCAGGACCGCGTTGCCTACGATCGCCTCTTCTCCTACGATGACGAGCAATTCATCCATTCTTCTAAAATTACACGGAATTTCAATTTCTTCTACGATAAGCTTACCTCAACTCCCAATCCTTTCACTTTCGACGAATTATTCGACGTAGTCGATAAATTGCAGGTAATATGCATTGATCTGGATAATGACGATGACCCTCAGCTGATCTTTGAAAGCCTCAATTCAACCGGGCTCGCCCTCGAAGAAGCTGATAAGATCCGTAATTATCTGCTCATGTCGCTCGCTCCCGCCGAGCAGGAGGAATGTTTCAAGGAATATTGGCGCAAGATTCAGAGCGCTACCGACGACTCTCCGACAATGTTTCTGCGAGATTACATCACCATTTCCGACAATCTCCTTCGCCCCGTAAAACTCAACGGCCTATATTTCCACTGGAAGAAATATATGGCGCAGGAAGGGCGCGAGAGAAAGACCGAACTCGCTTCGATGCTCGACTATGTGAGATATTACAATATGATCAGCACTGCGCAGATTTCTTTATTGCGCGACGGGCAATGGATAAAAAGCAAACGCCTGAGTAAAAAAATGGCACAGTTGCGTAATCTTGACACTGACGTCATCAACGTCTTCCTGATCTCATTCCTGAAATACGCCATTGAAGCCAACTTCAGCGAAGACGAGATATGGAAAGTGCTTGATCTCGTGGAAGGATATCTTGCCCGACGCATAATCTGCTCAATGTCATCCAATTCCTTGACCCAGACATTTTGCGCACTTCACCGCGACGTTTTGCGATCGATCACGGAATATGAGAAAGCGGGCCGAGAACTTACTCTACCCTATCATGATATATTGGCATATCATATCCTTCGCCGCGAAGGCAACTTCAGGATTCCGCGCGACGAGATGTTTGCTGAAGCCATCCTCACCCGAAATGTCTACCAGATGCCCAAATCTGCACAGCATTTCTTATTCGAACGCCTCGAAAATTTCAATCATACGGAATTCATCGATGTCAAGAAGCTGATGCAGAACGGAGATGCCACTATTGAGCATATAATGCCTCAGACCCTTACCTCCGAATGGCGCAAGGAACTCGGCGAGGATGCCGAATCGATCCACGCCCAATATCTGCATACTTTTGCCAACCTCACCCTGACAGGCGTCAACTCCGAACTTAGCAATAATTCATTCTCCGACAAAAAGAACGGCAAGATCGTCAATGGCCAGTTTGTCAATGGCTACCAAGGATCAATCTATCGGCTCACTCAGGAACTCATGGCCTATGACTCATGGGGATTAGCAGGTCTGCAAGATCGAGCGGAGAAAATAAAGGATAAATTAATGTCACTCTATCCTATGCCGCAGACAAGTTATAAGCCGGTGCCCCGACCTGTAGAGGAAATATCGCTCGAGGAGGAGGAATTCAATCCGACCAACAGGTTACTGCTCGGATATCGGCTATTCGGCGAAGAATATCAGCAATCTTACTGGATAGATATGCTCATTAATGTTGTCAGAGAACTATATCGTCGTGACCCGGATGCGCTGGGAGCGGCCGCACGTAAGGATATGTGGCTGCATGAGAAAATGACTGATGACGAAAAAAAATACCAAAAGATCGATGAAGGATGCTATCTCTGGAAGCACGTCAATAACCGCAATAAACTAAGTTGCCTGCGATATATCTTCGACGAACTTGATATAGCTTATGGAGAGCTGATCCTATACGTCGAACCGCAAAGTCCAGATTCAGCCGAATCAGTCGAATCAGCCGAATCAGCCGAGTGAGAAAACCCCGCATAGACCGAACTATCTGTCATTGTCAATGTTATCATATTGACAGGGCTGTCGTAATCCATGCATTATTTCAGCTCCCCCGAGCGTTCTCAGGATTTGGACCGGGCCGGCCAAGTCATGATTCATGACCGACTCTAAACTTTACCGATCTCTGTCGGAATCCTGAAAATATTTTTTTCTTACATTGTCTTAATCTTTACTCCTATGAAAAAATCTACATTTCTACTGGCAGCCCTGGGAGCTGCATTATGCAGTGGGTCTTTTACAGCCTCCGCTCAGCGCGACAACCGACTCGAGAAGGGAGTCCTCTCAGTAATCAATAGTGACACCGTGGACGCGGCAATAGTTGAAAAGCATCTTTTGGAAAATGCCCCGCAGTCACCTAACGACAACGGCCTGCCTCGTTTTGCAATTGTCGGCAAAGAGCATAAATATTATATCAGTGTCGGTGCACAGTTCCTTGGAGAAGCTGTCTATGATTTCGGAGACAACATGCCTTCTTCAACAATGTTCGTGCCCTCGGCCATCACGCCGTCGACTCCGGGCAACGGCAGCCAGCTCAGATTCGGTTGGCAATCCTCCTCCATCTATCTGAATGCCATGGCGCTCCCAGGCACAGAGGACCAGATCGGAGTCTTCTTCAAGGCTAATTTTACCGGCTCCAACAATGCCTTTAATATTTTCCATTTCTACGCCAAGTATCGCGGTCTGACGGCAGGTTATACGACCAGTGCCTTCTGCGACGGAGCAGCCGAACCTATGACGATCGACTTCGAAGGTCCTAACGGTTATCCTTATCTCTTCCTCTTCACAACCTATTGGACTCAGAATTTCAACAAGCATTTCTCCGGTGCAATCGGTATAGATGCTCCGACCGCCTCGATTACTGCGGGCAACGGCGCTTCGACGATCAATCAGCGAATCCCGGCCATTCCATTATATCTTCAATATGCATGGGATGGAGGCGATTCCCACGTCCGATTGTCAGGTCTCGTGCGCCCCATGCAGTATCGTAATGTCGTAGCAGCCTCCAATAAGGCGCTTCCCGGGCTTGGGGTGCAGCTTTCGGGCATGACAAAGATTGCCGGCCCTCTTTCAGTAAGCTATAATGCAGCCTACGGACAGGGCATCGCCACTTATCTCCAGGACGATAATGGCCTCGGCCTGGATGCGGTCGCCACTTCCGAACCCGGAAAGATGAAGATGGTAAAGACTCTCGGCGTTACGGCCGGACTGAACTTCGCATTTACGCCTAAACTATCCTCCAATATAGTATATAGCCACCTGACCAACTGGCTCCCCTCCGATGCCCAGGCGTCGGGCGACACATACCGATATGGAGACTACGTAGCAGCCAACATAATGTATAACATCAATAAATTCGTAGGCGCAGGAATTGAATATGATTACGGCCATCGCAAATCAATAGATAACGCTTCCGGCCACGTCAGCCGACTGCAGGCACAGCTCTCCGTCACTTTCTGATCCAACTTCTCTACTACCATACGAAATTCTATGAATCCATTCGGTTCCCAACTTCCGGGAATTGGATGGATTTATACTTATATCCTCATAGGTCTTAAAAATTTTGATTTTTCGGATAGGGGTATTCCTGAAGAATATACTCTATATGGTAAAACTTACTCATCATGACCGATAAAATCAAACATTCCCTTGACTTTGTAGTCAAGTTCTACCGACCCGGAGCCTTCAGGCCTGATGGATGGTTTATAGATTCAAATCCATCTTTCTGGCGCCGTCATGCAGTGGCAGCCTCCGTCATCGGCATTGCCCTCATCGCTGCGGCTGCAGCAGCTACTTTTGTAGTGCTGCATAAGGATGAGGCCCCGACGCCTGCACCGACCAATGTAGCAGCTCCTTCGACCGATGCGCCTTCGACCGAAATAGAACTGCCCTCTGTTTCCGAAGTCAAAAAGATTGAATTCAATGACGCTCCTCTGCCGGAAGTCGTCAAATCTATCGAAGCGACCTATAACGTAAAAATCTCCGGACAGACCGCCGGACAACCTAATCTCACGCTCAGCTACCAAGGCTCAGCCGAAGATCTCGTAGCGACAATCAACGATCTTCTCGGCACTAACCTATCTATCGAAAAATGATGAAACGTTTCCTGATACTCGGAATCCTCCTCTCAATAATCGTAATGGCAATAGATGCTCAGAAGGTCACTATACATGCCAAAGAGCGTCCGGCAGACAAAGTATTCGCCGACTTAATGCGTCAGAGCGGCAAAAACTTCATCTATCCTTCAGGATTGCTCAATTCCGTGAAGGTCACTGTATCCGCCTCCGACGAATCCCTGCCGAGGGTGCTCGACAGGATGCTGACAGGCACTGACATTGCCTATCGTATGCGCGGCAATAACGTAATGCTTTTCAGAAAAGAGACTCCAAAACCCAAAAAGGCGACACTCAGCGGATTCGTCAGGGAAGAGGGAACTGAAGAAGCTCTACCCGGGGTAACTGTAACAGTTCTGCCCTCCGGATTGACCACGTCAACCAACGTGCAGGGCTTCTACTCACTTACCCTTCCCGCCGGCACCGTCTCTGTCTCTTTTTCCACCATCGGCTACGAACCTAAGGATATCGATGGCCTCGTTCTTACAGCCTCCCGCAAACTCGACGTTTCGCTCTCGGAAAATCCCACTGAATTGGAGGGAGTAGTAGTGACGGCCAACCCCAACAGCGACAGAGCCATAAACTCTGCCGAGATCGGCTCAATGAATGTAAGCCGTGCCTCCATCCTCGCGACGCCGGTCATATTCGGCGAAAGCGATGTCATCAAGACTCTTCAGCTCGAACCCGGAGTTTCTTCAGGGATTGAGGGAATGGCGGGAATGTATGTCCATGGAGGTGCAGGCGACGAGAATCTTTATATGCTCGACAATATACCGCTCTATCAGGTCAACCACTTCGGCGGTCTCTTCTCCGCCTTTAATACCGAGGCTATGCGCAACGTAGACTTCTACAAGAGTTCTTTCCCCGCCAAATACGACGGCCGACTATCATCATATATAGACGTCAATACTAAAGACGGAAGCATGGAGTCGCATCATGGCGGTGTAAAGATAGGCCTGACCTCTGCCGCCGTCAACGTCGATGGCCCGATATGGAAAGAGCATACGTCTTATTCATTCGCAGCCAGAAGATCATGGTATGACGTACTGACGATCCCCGTATGCGCCATATTCAACAGTATGAGCCCGGACGAAAAGGTGAATTTCGGATATGCCTTCACTGATATCAACGCCAAGATTACCCATAGATTCTCCGACTATAACAGAATCTACGTAATGTTCTATTACGGCGAAGATTACCTTAACATAAAGGAGAAATGGGGTTATAATGAAAATACTGAATATGAGTTGATGAAGGCTAATCTCCGCTGGGGCAATATTGTAGCTTCCGCCGGCTGGCAATATGCAATGTCGCCGACTTTGTTCGGAGAAGTGACCGGCGCATTCACCCGTTATGCCTCGCATCTCAAGCATTCCCAGGATTGGGGCACAGAGACAGATGGCGTCAAAGTCTCTGAAACTTATGATGAGACTATCTCAAAAAATTATATCCACGACTGGATCCTGAAAGCAGACTTCGACTGGCGACCCCATCATTCTCACCGCATAACTTTCGGAGGGGGCTATACCCGTCATTCTTTCCTACCCTCCCGCTCTTCGCGCACCCTCATAGATGATCAGATCTCATCGATCATCCACGACAGAGTCCACTCCTACGGAGCTAATGAATTCAACCTCTACGCAGGGGGCGACTGGAGCCCGTGGTCACCGTTACGCTTCAACTACGGTCTTCATTTCTCCCTCTTCAACATTGACGGCAATACCCTCGCCAATCTCTCTCCGCGCCTCACGTTCCGATATCAACCTGCCGGGAACTGGGCCATCAAAGGGGGCTATTCTCGCACTGTCCAATATGTCCATCAATTGCTCCAAAGCTCCATATCCCTGCCGACCGACCAATGGGTCCCCATCGTTGGAAATCAGAAGCCGCAGACGGCCGATAAACTCTCAATCGGAGGCTATTATACCCTCAACCGGGAATTTACGTTCTCTCTGGAAGGATACTATAAATGGATGCGTAATCTTCTTGAATACGCCGATGAGTATTATCTGCTGCCTCCGGATGCAGAATGGGCTGACAAACTTGCCGCAGGCCGCGGCCAATCCAAAGGCATCGACTTCAAGATCAGCAAAGACCGAGGGAAGCTTACGGGCCATATCGCTTATTCGCTGCTTTGGGCCGACCGCCGGTATCCCGACAAAAACGGAGGAAGACCATTCCCGGCCCGCTTTGACAACCGCCATAAAATCAATGTCCTTCTCAACTGGAAAATCAATCAGAAATGGGAGATCTCGGCATCGTGGACCGGCATGAGCGGCAACAGGGTGACGTTGCCTACCCAGATGTGGGAAGATCCGTCGCTCGGGCCATGGAACTATGATATGCCTCTTGCCACTACCGAAAATAATTTCCGTCTGCCCTTCTATCATCGCATGGATCTAAATTTCCGTCGCAACACTCGCCACGGCTATTGGAATTTCTCACTATATAACGCCTACTGCAACCTTAATACCATAGCAGTCATCCGCGACTACAATGACGGACACATGGACACCGCTACCGGCTCCTGGATTTCCGAACCCGTCTTCAAAAAACTTCGATTAATCCCTATAATCCCCTCAGTATCCTACACATGGCTATTCTAAGACATCTATATATTTTCCTGCTCCTCTTTTTTCTGAATATCAGTCTGACATCATGCTATCAGACTTTCGAGCCGGATCTTAATTCAGATCCCGTTCTATGCATGAACTCGGAGATAATGCCGGGAAAGCCGATAACCCTATTTCTAACCCGGACGTGGAACTGGACGGAGGGCTCTTACCACAACATGGATGTAAATGTCCGCGACGCGGAGGTGCGGCTGATTGTCAACGGCGATTACAAGGAGACTTTGACTCCGGAAGAAATCGACAACGGCTATAATCCCGCCTCCCCCTATCCTCAGATCCGGCCATGTTATCAAAGCTCATATTGTCCTGAACCGGGCGATATTATCCGCTTGGAAGCCACATCGCAAAAATATGGTAAGGCATGGGCAGAGGTGACAGTCCCGGAAACTGTAGAAATCCAACGCCTTGAACTTCGCAACGTCGACGTCTTCTGCCTGGGCAATCAGGAGGGGTTTCCGGCTATAAAGGAGGAATGTGAATATCTGATTTCGTTCAATACCCTCGTGCACTTTACGGATCCCTCCGACGCCGGCAATTACTATGATGTCAAAGTCGGCACGTCGTCCTATATGACCAATGATTGGTCGCATGAAGTAGCTTATGCTCAATCTGTAATTCCTGACTTCAATAATGAACCCCTTTTTACCGAGCACGTCTCCGTGCTGGAATCCGCAATAGCCGACACCTCCGGATATACCATCTTCTCCGACCGCCAGATAAACGGTAAGACCTACCCTCTGAAAATCGGGTTCCGGGACTGCGAATTCTACTATCTGAATCCTGATGATAATGAGGCACCTAAAGAATACGGAATAGTCATCACTCTGCGTCATATCAACTCAGCTTATTACAAGCATGTCATATCCCTCTGGGAATCCAACGATGCTCTGGTAGGCGCATTGGGGGGAATTGGACTGGCTAATCCTGTCTATCCATACAGCAATGTCTCGACAGGAGCAGGGGTAGTGGCTGCTTATGCCATCTCGCAGGTGACCATTCCATTCGTAGAACTCATTTCCATGGCCAATTCAGAATAATTTTGTAATTTCGCATTCGTAAAAACGCTCAATGGAGGCCCGGGAATTTCAGAATATATATAAGAAAAGCTATATGCCCCTCTGCATGTATGCCCTGCGCCTGACGGAGAATACAGATGTCGCCAACGACGTCGTGCAATTCTCCTTCATGCGCGTATGGGAGCTGTTGCAGGAGGGTAGGGAGATTCATAATCTGCCGGTATATCTTTATAGGGTCGTGCGCAATGTCGCTCTGTCTCAGATGAAAACCGACCGACTCTATATCCCTCTACCCGACAATTCCGAAGAGATAGAGGTGACTGATGAAGATATAGATACGTCGCAACGCGATGCGCGGCTATGGAGCGCTATCGACTCCATGCCACCCCGGCGCCGGGAAATATTTCTGCTCAGCAAACGCGACGGCCTCACTTACGCAGCTATAGCAGATGAACTCGGCCTATCTGTCAAGACTGTCGAGAATCAGATGTCGAAAGCCCTGGCTACGCTACGTAACGAAACTTCCCTTCTCAATTCATCCTTTATTTTTACTTTTCTTTAAGACCCCGTTTTATAATGCTGCCGAGTCCTAAGACACCGGCCCATAAAAATATTTACGCCAGGCAAGCATCAAGTTCCGCACTCAATTTTTCGCGGTCAAGGTCGCGGCCGATAATCACTAACTTCACCATTCTATCGCCATACTCTTCGTCCCAGTCGCGGCGAAGGGCGGGATCATGGGCCATCATCTGCTCGAGTTCTTCAGCAGGGGCAGTTGCATACCATAGTCCTGCCTCTTTAAGGCTGACCTGGCGCCCGGCAGTCTCGAAGAGCAACGACATATCGCGGTTATGACTGAAATAAATCACGCCCTTGCTGCGTATGATATTCTTAGGCCAGTGGAGATTTACGAATCGGTCAAATTTATTGAAGTCAAAGGGTCGGCGACGGAAATAGACGAAGGTGGATATGCCATACTCTTCAGCTTCTCCTTCGCCATGATGATGGTGGTGATGACCGCATGTGCATCCCTCTCCGTGATCGCAATGGTCGTCCGAATTGGAATTATGATGATGATCGTGATCATGTTCCGCGGCATCGTGATCGTGATCATGAAGATGGACGTGATTTTGGCCGTCATCCTCAATCTGCTCATCGGCAGGGCCCTCAATCTTTTGCACCCATGTGGCGGAAGTAGCGACGTCCTCAAAATCGAAGCTGTGAGTATCAACGATATCATCAAGAGGCACATCGCAATAATCGCACTCGAAAATTTTGGCTTTGGGCTGCAAAGCCCGGATCACCTGCCGGATTTCCGAGGCTTCTTCCCGGCTCACCTCCGATATCTTATTAAGCAGAATGATATTGCAGAATTCTATCTGCTCGATGATTAGATTTTCGATATCCTCCTCATCGATATTCTCTTTCTCAAGCGCATCTCCACATCCGAATTCATCCTTCAGCCGGAGAGCGTCTACAACAGTCACTATTGCATCAAGCCGGGGATGCACCTTCGGAGCATCCGGTCCGCCGGGCATCCGTTGCATGGCACAGATTGTCTGGGCTATCGGCGCCGGTTCGCACACACCTGATGCCTCTATGACGATATAATCAAATTTCCCGGTGGAAATCAGATCATCCAGTTGCTTTATTAGATCATATTTCAGCGTGCAGCAGATGCATCCATTCTGCAAAGCGATCAGATCATCAGAATCATCCTGGCCTACGA
The DNA here is from genome assembly GCA_029057985.1 of Muribaculaceae bacterium. Lineage (GTDB taxonomy): Bacteria > Bacteroidota > Bacteroidia > Bacteroidales > Muribaculaceae > Lepagella. Next base: position 16,871 of record JAIDYR010000070.1, read on the forward strand.
TGCCACCCTTTTGTATCAGTTCGGCGTCAATATTTACTTCTCCTATATCATTGACTATAACGGCAAAACGTATACCCTCACGATTGGTGAGAATATGATTCAGAAGCGTTGTCTTTCCGCTGCCGAGATATCCGGTCAGCAGGAGTACTGGTATTTCCATATGATTTTACGTATTTATTATAGACCCTTATAGCAACTCCTATATCTATAATATCGGAATTCACAAAAATGTTTGATCCGGATGGTCAGGGATACTCCTTCGAAGACCTGAACATTCCATATTTCAGATTCGTTGTATATTTGAATTATAATCAGATTGTACGATTCAAAAAATAAAAAAAACAAGACTATAAATAAAAAACAAGACTATGTTAAACACAGAATTTAAATTCAGTGAGGTTCATGTCCTTGCTGATCAGGTGCAGGTCGCAGACGACAAAGTTCAGTTCCGCGCTATATTCAACAATGACAACGGCGGCGTTGTCCTCATCGGATTCAAGGCCGGCCAGGTCCTCGACACTCATGTCGCACCGGCAGAATTAATGGTGAATGTCCTCGAAGGTGAAATTGAATTTACAATCTCCGGGCAACCTCATCATCTGAAAGCAGGCGAGTTTATTCTTGTAGGAGCCGGCGTCAACCATAGCGTTGTGGCAAAGAGCGACTCCAAGGTGATGCTCGTCAAAGTTAAACCCTGATTCTATCCGAGTTCGCGGATAAGATGACGCAGAGCCGATAGAGGGTGAATAAAAATCATGCGCGGACCGACATACCGCATCACCCGGCGGATCTCTTCTCTTCGAGAGGGTGAATAGCAGTGAATCTCGCACTTTCTGCAGCTTGTCTTGGCCTCTCCTTTCGGGCATCTGTCGATCCGCTGCAGAGAATACTCCAGCAATTGCCGGCAGGCGTCACAGATCATTCTCCCCTTAGACCCGTGATGCCTGCGGCAGTAACAGGCAGTCATCTGCCTAATGACTTTTTTCTCACTTTCTATTCGATTCATTATGCAAAGTTAATAAAACTTCGCGAGTAGGCAAAGAGCGAAAGTCGGCCGCAGGCCGGTTCGCGGTGCAGCAGGCACTTTGACCTTCCGCAAAGTTAATAAAACTTCGCGAGTAGGCAAAGAGCGATAAAACTTCATCAAACTGATTACCCATGATTGAAATACTTGAGTTCCTTAAAGAATTATCCGCCAATAACAATCGTGAATGGTTTAACGCCAATAAAGACCGATATTTGCGGATCAAGACAAAGATTGAAGCCTTCACTCAAGAGCTCATAACCCTGATCGCGGAGTTCGAACCCCACGCAGAATATCTTACGCCCGCAGATTGCCTGTATCGGATCTATCGCGACACTCGCTTTTCCACGGATAAGACTCCTTACAAGACTCATATCGGCATCTACATTAATCCCCGGGGAGGTAAGAAGAGTGAATATTGCGGCTACTATATTCATATTGAGCCCGGAAATTGTCTGGTCGGCGGCGGAGCATGGTTTCCCGAAGCGCCCTTGCTTAAGGAATACCGTAAGGAAATCTATGATAACTCAGATGAATACATTGAGATCATCCGCAATCCGGATTTCGAAAAGTATTACCGTCCCTACTGGCAAGAACCCCTTAAGACATCTCCAAAAGGATTTCCCAAGGATTGGCCTCATATCGATCTGCTTAAACCTCGCAGCTTTGTATATGCCGCTCCCATATCCGACAAGCAGTTCGCCGCTCCGGGTTTGAAGAAAAGACTCCGTGAGTTATTTCTAATTCTGAAACCCTACAATGATTTCTTCAACTTTACTCTTGAAGAGCATCCGGAGTTTGCGGTTCGTACACCTCGCCAACGAAAATAGAGAGTCAACTATTTTATCTGCTTAGACGTTCTTAAAGCGAGACAAGATATTTTATAATCTCATTAATCGTTTAATTATTGGTAAATTAATTACTATGAAAACCTTTCAATCAAGAATAGACGAGGGGATTCCCTCATTGGCAGTGTTTATCCACGCTGCAAGTCAAGATGCAGTCGAGATTAAATATCTCGCTGAAGATCTTCGAAAGCATTTCGGCGAACGAATCAATATCATGCGTGTAGATGCATCCTATGATCATCGCCTCAAGAAACAATATGACATCAAGGCTTATCCTACCTGGATTGTCTTTAAGGATGGTCAGGAACTTATGCGCGAATCCGGCCATAAGACTCTCGACGAACTTATCAAGCTCGTAGACCGGGCCTTCTGAATCATAAGTCATGTTTCACTCCCCCGCGCTACGGATCTAACGGGACCATGGTCCCTCCATGCACCGCGTGCGCAAGAGATTGACATGCAATTTCATTGAAATATCAATAAATAGAGTTATTACAAACCTTCATAGATAAGATGAGGAGGATAATCGGCGGCCGCCGATTATCCTCCTTGTCTTTAGCGTTTCCTACGGTCCGGAGGTTTGACCTAATCTTTTGAAGTAGTTCCGAAGAAGCGGCAACGTCGGCGAGTGGAGTGGGAATGTGGATGCAGGGGTCTTAAAGTGGAGGGATTTACTACCGGCAGAAGCAGCGCTCCGCGACGTAGTGCTATGGTGACGGTATCACCTTGGCGCACGGATTCGTAGCATTTCTTCGGAACTTCAAAATTCCGTTCGCCCCATTCAGGAAGGGCAACACGCAGAAAATAGACTTGATAGGGGGCGCCCCGTGAATAAGTGCGACGACCGGTTCGACGCGACTGATAACGCGTCTGTTGATAGCGTTTCTCGATGATTCCCCGGTTTTCTGATCCATCCGAACCTGAGAAATCAGTAGGGAAATAATTAATCGCGAGCACGCCGAACACGATGATCACGAATGTCACCAATCCGCACGCTACGGAATTCGCCACTCGATTTCCGATACCTGTCAGATATCGGAAGCGACTTCCGAGTGCTACGCCCGATAACACTCCTGCAATTCCCGACAGCACGCACAGCCACCATCTATTTATCAATGTATAGTTGATGAGAATTATACTCCCCACGACCATCCCTACAAGGATCATCAACGCTAATGTCAACCAAACGTACCGCAAAATTAATAATTTATAATTAGCTTAGAGCCTGTTTACTAAGAAGTGTTAAAATTTCATTTTGATCGAATATCAACGATAAAACGCCCATCTTTTGGCCATTTTCGATCTTTTCATCAGTCGCGATGCCCGCATCGCTCCTTCTTCAAAAATCGAAACTGTCTCAAAATCTGTACATTTTCTCGTTAACATTCTTTAGTAAACCGGCTCTTAATAGTCATTATCCCTCAACCGCACTCCACGCTTCGACCGGTTCAGTTAGCCCGCTATCCCACGTCGGAACGAAGTAATCTCACGCTCGCAGAATTTATTTTCGCTAAACCGGCGGAACTAACGCAGAATTTCATTCTAAATTTTCTCCTTTATAATTTTTCTGCGCCAGTTCTGCTCGTTGAGCGAGGAAAAGTTCCCCGTGCGTGAGTCCTAAATATTCCTCAGCGTACTCCTGAGGCACACAGTTATTCCTTAAAATTACGTACTACCCGAATGATTCCCAGATTTAAATAATCTACCGAATTCAGAGTGCCAGGTCTAAAATCCTTTGCAGAAAAATTGATAATATATCCCAGTGAAAAATTACCCAATTCAAGGTAAGTATTCAGCTGTTTGAATTCATTTCCACTGAGACGACTTAGAGATTTACATTCTATTACTATTTGATTATCCACCAAGAGATCTATTCTATAGGCTTCCTTAATAATCTTCCCCTTATAGTCAGCCACTACCATCTTTTCACATTCGACCTTATGACCGAGCCTATCCAGTTCATAGGCCAGTGCTCTCTGATAATAACCTTCGAGCAGATATTTCCCGACTTCCTTCCTAACCTCAAAGGCTGCTCCAATGATGTCGGATCCTATTTCATTTAAGTTATACATCAATATTTTATCAAAAACAATTAATCCGTCTTTATACTCAAACGAGACCAATTAAAATTTAGTAGAAAAGGTAATAAGAAAATAGAAACAATCAAATTTAAGATCACAATCAACCAATATTCTGCGCCAGTTCTGCTCGTTGAGCGGGAAAAAGTTCCCCGTGCGTGAGTCCTATTATTTCCATAACGCTTTCCGTTAATTCTCTA
>JAIDYR010000070.1:21120-53945 GCA_029057985.1 Muribaculaceae bacterium
GAATTTATTTTCGCTAAACCGGCAGAACTAACGCAGAATTTTATTCTAAATTTTCTCCTTTATAATTTTTCTGCGCCTGTTCTGCTCGTTGAGCGGGAAAAAGTTCCCCGTGCGTGAGTCCTATTATTTCCATAACGCTTTCCGTTAATTCTCTATGGAACGAAGTAATCTCACGCTCGCAGAATTTATTTTCGCTAAACCGGCAGAACTAACGCAGAATTTTATTCTAAATTTTCTCCTTTATAATTTTTCTGCGCCAGTTCTGCTCGTTGAGCGGGAAAAAGTTCCCCGTGCGTGAGTCCTTTTATTTCCATAACGAAGGACTATAAAAGATTCCGGCGACCCGGGGAAGAGAAATCAGCCGTTGATGAATTTCGCAAGACGGTCGTAGAAACTCGGGTCTTCTCCCGTAGTGATATCTACTATCTTACCCTCCGGACTAATAATGACTTTCGTCGGGAATCCTTCTACACTGTAATCCTTCAGCAATTGGCCGTCAGTCTGATTATTATAGACATTGACCCAGGGAAGTTCGTAATGCTCCACACCTTCTCGCCAGTCAGACTCAGGCTCGTTGCAGTCGATGCCGATCACCTCCAGTTTGCCTGCATATTGCTTATAAGCTTCCTTTAATGACGGTATACCCTTGACACACCATCCGCACCATGTGCCCCAGAAATCCAATACTACCCATTTACCGCGGAAGTCCGACAGACTGACATCCTTACCCGCAATATTCTTGAATGTAAAATTCGGAGCATCCTTGTCGCCCCGGGCCTTCTCTGCCCGCGCCTGCTCTTTTGCCTGCATCTCTTCGGAGACTTCATTGGCCCGCGCTACCTGATCATCTATAATAGGCATCAGTATTGACTTCTTCGCTTCGGGAGTCAGATTATCATAAGTCTGCTTAAAGGAATCTCCCTGAAGCTGAAACATTGCGTAGATAACCGCGGGAGACTTCGGGTTTTGCTTCACGAAAGTAGTCAGAGCATTATCGTAGTCTATCATATACTGCTGTTGCTGTTCCGGAGTGATGGAACCGGAGAGCATCAACTCATTGAGTCTGCGATCAAGAGGTTCGGTAATGGCGTTAAGCTTTGTGATATCTTCCATAAGAGCAGAGCCCTTTACGGTATAGGCCGGAGGATTATAGGATGTGATATCGAGTTGGAGCGACTGTCCGGGTTCCGTATATACTTCCGCAAAAAGGTTGTCGCCTACGGCAATGATATACCGGGCAGGTCCGCGGGAATCAACAGGGATGGCAACCTCTCCGTCTTTTACCTGAAGAGTATCCGTCTGAGTCTTGAGATCCTCATACTGCCGCGCTTTAGCCAGATCCGAGATAAGGTCAAAATTGACGATTATTTCGTTTGGAGCGCCTGAGGCAGGCATTTTCACTGTGATTTCCGCTCCGTCCTTATTATTGGAGCAGGCAGCCAAAGTAAGAATAGCTGCGAGAAAAAGAAGTATTTTTTTCATCTTCATATTATGGAATTAATTAAACTTCATATTCTTCCGATACTAACGTATCTACCTATAACCCCAACAATCAAGCAATATCGAAAGTTCTGTCAATGCGGAGCCTGACTCGGCTCATCGAACCATCGCCACCACTAATTGTTGATAATTCATAAGATTCCAATAATAAGATTCCAATATAACTAAACTATGAGAATGGACGGTCGCCGCCGCAGCGGCAATGTAGACGACAGACGCGGACAGCGTATCAGTGGCGGGAAATTAGCCGGCGGAGGAATCGTCGGCCTCTTGATAATAGCAGCCGTCACCCTCTTCTCGGGAGGAAGTATCGGAGATGTTGTTAACAACGTTTTAGGTTCCGGTCAATTGTCGGGAATGCAGCAGACCACACAATCCGACTATCAACCCGACGCCGAGGAACAGCGGCTCGCGACGCTTGCTTCGCAGGTGCTGGCCGGGACGGAAGATGTCTGGACCGAAGAATTCCGACGTCAGGGATGGGGCGAATACAAGGCTCCGAAGATGGTGCTGTTCACGGATGCTGTGTCATCCGGCTGCGGTAATGCCACGTCGCAGACCGGACCGTTTTACTGCTCGGCTGATCAGACGGTATATATAGATCTCGGATTCTTTAAAGATATGAAGAAGCAGATAGGAGCCGGGGGAGATTTCGCCTACGCCTACGTAATTGCCCATGAAGTAGGCCATCACGTCCAGTATCTCCGTGGAATCCTGACGGATGCCCATCGGCAGATGCAGGAGGTAAGCGAGACGGAAGCCAACAAGATAAGCGTACGCCTCGAACTCCAGGCCGACTTCCTTGCCGGAGTCTGGGCTAACCATGACAACAAAATGTTTCAGTCTATAGAGCCGGGAGATATAGAAAACGCTATAGATGCCGCTTCGAAGATAGGCGACGACTACCTTCAACGAAAGGCCTACGGCCGCGAGATGCCCGAAAGCTTCAACCACGGCCGCTCCGAACAGCGCGTACGCTGGCTTAAGAAAGGCATCGACACCGGCGACCTCGCCAACGGCGACACATTCTCCCCCGCCTACTCCCGACTATAGCCGAAATTTAATAAGAATAACCTTTATTCGTTTTCAGCCAATTGGCAAAATTTCTATCAAAGTTGCCATCTGAAGTTTTCATATTTCCAACTACGCTACTCTTGGATTCTTTATTATTTATACAACGAACTCTACCCAAATTAAATATTTGAATGGTAATATCATGTTCGCATTCATCACTTGAATCTAATGTGGTTTCAATCGCAGGAGTTTCCGAGTGGTATCTCTTACTCATTCCTAAGTAAACAAATGGTAAAATAAAACTTAAAATGCTGGCTACACAAAGAATTATACCTGTTACTCCGATCCAACGAGGTGTTGATTTTCTTACAGCCATAAAGAGTCCGACAACAGAAAAGGTCATTGCCAATATCCCAATCAGGCCTTCTACGAATACCACAGGAATTAATAGTATGTTGATCTCGTAACCTTTATCGCCAAATACAAGAATATTGACAATCCATATTATAAGTAATAACAGTATTGACAATCCCAATCCTAGCCAGGATACGGCAGAAGTCGGTTGATTACGATAAGGAGGTGGTAATTCCATAAAGCATTATAATTAATAATTTTTGCAAATATACTACTTTTTTACTTAAGTCCTCATATTTCCTCATATTTCCTCATATTAATGTACTCAAAAACTAACAATCTTCCCCTAAAAAAAAGTTGACTCATGAATCAACAAGTTTACAAGTTAACTTTTTCAGGGAAAGTTAGTCGGAAGTATCCTTATCGATTGTAACTCCTTTTAAGCATAAAGGCCCTACTTTTCATTCGCGGATAGAACTTTCCATAGCCTTAGGCTACACTTCTGAAATAAAGAATTTCTTCCCGTTCCCAAGTTTGACACAACGGAGTAACTTGACCTAATCTGTCTGAAATTATACGACAAGAGAGACTACGTCGAGTTATCGAAGTTTCAAGTCGAAGAACATAAAGCGGGTTTCCAATTGTTGCTCCTTTTCCTACATATATCAATGACCTCTTGTGGTATACAGTAATACCTTCTTTATGTTTTAAAGTTTTAGATAGTTTTCTTTCGTAAGCATTAACTGATTTTGGAACTACAAGGTGTACTTCAGTTAACGCTTACTTTCTTTCAGCAGATGCAAGTATTGTTCCTGTTGATTCAATATCAGAGGGTGTAAACCAATTAATCTCATCGTCATTAATAGGCTTATCAAATCCTTTAGTCGTAGTACCCGTTTTAAGAAAAAAAGCAGTCCTTAATTCTACACATATTCCAATAGCTCGGAATATCTCCGATCCAGTCGATGCCGGAGGGCATATGAATCGTAGCGCTGTTTCATCGCGCGTCCTCCCATTCTTTTTTGACCTTCTCCACTTCGGCTATAAGTTGCTGCTCCGTGGGAAGGTAGAGTTGATATTTTGATGCGACAATGGTATTGTTATCGGCGGGGAGCGTCATCTTGACAAGTGTATCATTCTTGGCCGTACACAACAAGATACCGATTGTAGGATTCTCATCCGGCAATTTTTCCACGCGATCATAATAATTCACGTACATTTGCAATTGTCCCAAATCCTGATGAGTAACCTCTCCGGTCTTCAACTCGAAGATGACAAATCTACGGGCTAAGCGATTGTAAAACACCAAGTCGATAAAGAATTCATCATCCTCTATCAGGATACGCTTCTGACGGGCAACAAAAGTGAATCCGTTGCCGAGTTCAAGAATAAATTCCTGAAGATGATTGATAAGTTCTGTTTCAAGATCGCTCTCATAATAATGGACTTTCTTTTCCAGTCCGAGAAATTCAAGCACCATAGGATCCTTGACAATCTCCTGAGGCGTTTCAGGCAGTTTCTCTTTACGAGCCATTGCCAAGACGGATTCTTTATCGCTGCTCAGAAGCATCCGCTCGTAAAGCATCGAATTTATCTGTCGTTGCATCTGACGGGCTGTCCAACAGTTGTTGGCTGCCTCCAACTCGTAATATTCACGTTTGTCTTTATCCGAAATATCTAAAAGTTGCTTATACTGGGTCCAGTTGAATTGTGCACGCAGTGTGTGCACAATTGGAAATTCCAAATAAAACTTTCTGCTGTAAGCAAGTTGACGATAGCCAAATCCGCTCCCATATTCCGGCTCAATCTCTTTAGCAAGATTCTTTATAAGTCCTTTACCATATTCGGCGCGGGCATTGCCACCTTATTCTTCCTCAACAATGCTCCTGCCTATCTGCCAGTACATCTGTACTCGGCAAAAGTCCACTGAGCGCACTGCATTGGCACGCGCGCTCTCAATTATCGAACGTATCTCTTTTACTAAGTCTTTCATCGTGTCTCGGAGATTAGGGCTTGCAAAGCGGAATTAGTATCAGCCTCAAGTGCCATGAGGTCGGCAATCAACTTCTGAATCATCATAGACACCACGGATAATTTCCTTTATGTTCCATATCATTCCCGCCAGCTCTTGTTCTGTCATATCTTAGGGTATATATCGTTTTACAATTCAAAATTACTAAAAGCCGGTTAACATTCTTTAGTAAACCGGCTCTTAACGACTCACAATTAAAAAATGGAATAACCTACGACAAGAGAGCCTACGTCAAAAGTCAGAAAAAGCGGCGGCGCCAGCCGCGGCTGCGGGGAGCGAGGTTTTCCTGCCATTTTTCGATGGCTTCGGTCTTCTCGGTCAGGCGCTCGAGACGCAAGCCGTAGAGATGTTCGAGTTCGTGGGTCTCGATGTAGAGTTTTGCCTCTCCGAGATATTTGCGCAGACTCGTGCGGTAGGATACGCGTCGGTAACGCTCTTCAAGCCAATCCGCCATGCGCTCGGGAATGAAAAGCAATAGGTCGGCTACCCGCTCTGTCTCATAGCAGATCGACATGAAATCTTTCACAATTTTGTTAATTGTCGGCAATGACGGCGAACGACGGTTGATCCCCTGAGGAGTGAAAAACTGTCGATCCACAAGTTTCCGGCATTTCTCCAACTCCTTCTCCGAATCCGGATTCAGCCAATATTCAAGATATTCCTTGGCTTCCTTGCGCGCATCATACAGTTCCATCACAACATTGACGATCTCATCGCGATCCATCTCCAAAAGCGCTTTCTTTATCCTTAGTTTACTCATTCGCCAAATGTCGCAATTTAGAAAATATTCAGATTCTTAGAATATCAGCGTATTACTTATTTCTTATTACTTTGCATTAATTTTCGCTTGCGAAAATTAATGCATCATTCTTCAAGCAGCATCTTTTTGGCAGCCGGCTTCAACAATGATGCAAGTTCGGAATAAGTGAAGAAGACGGTCGGTTCACCATCCGAATAGGGAGCTATTTCGTAGATCCCGTAGATAAACTCCACACCGGAAGTGGTCATGCGGAACTGTTTTGTCGTAAAGAATTCCTCTTTTTCCAACTGGAGATCAACCCCTTGCTCGGCAAGGCGATTATAAATCGCAGGACGAAGCATTTCAGAAAACCCGTCGGTGAATATATCTGTCTGAAGTATGATTCTGCCTTTCTCGATGTCATAATTGAGATATCCGTTGGCAAATGCCGGATGAGCCGCACCTTCGGGATAAGAATAAGTATAACTTCTGAAGACGGCAAATTTGGGAGTCAGCAGATCGAGACTCAGCTGATGATTAAGTATACTGCCGGGAGTTTTTGACTTCAATGAGTCGGAGGAAGCTCTGTCTTCCGACAATTCCTTAAGTTCTGACGGAAGCGATACTGAAAGCTTTCCATCCTCATCCTCCTTAAGATTGGCCAACACCAATAGAGAATCGCGAAGAATACTGACATCCTTATCGCCCAACCTCTCAGGAAGAATCCCCGACAGATTTACTGTCCAGCGACCATCAAAGTCATGCATTATCGCCCTGAGCGAATCGCTGTCGGCCCCATCAGCCGTCACTGAGAAATCATAGGAAGAGAAGTTCAAATCTCCTTTATCGTTATCGCCGCAGGCCGGTAAAGCTAAAGTTCCGGCTGCCACGGTCATTATAATCAGAAATTTCTGAAATATCTTTTTCATTATTATTATGTAATTTTCTTAATTATCGAAAGTCCGGAATCACCAATTGATCCCGGCTCCTCCGCCGCTCGATCTGCCTCCTCCGAAGCTACCGCCTCCGCCGCTTCCGAAGCCTCTGCTTCCCGAAGCCATACCTCCGAGAATAGCACCTGCGGCTAAGGCTGCCGATGCATCAGTCTTCTTAGGGATATGATATGACTCTCGCTTGGTATGACGGCAGAACTGACATTGATAAAGGCGCTCACCGAAACCTTGACGCGTCGTCGTGGGAGGCTCTACTACTTTATCCATGACCAGATTCATGGCAATAGTATTGCAATTAGGACATTTCTGGTATTTAAGTTGCTTCTCAATGTATGGGAAGCGTTCCACAGTGCCACACTCCGGACATAACCATACGTCATAATCTACCGTGCCAAGTTTCTCTTCGAAGTCTTGAGATGGGGTCAGATACTCATTGTCGGCCTCCTCAGAAAGTTTTTGCATCTTTGCTCCGCATGTGTCGCAGATTTCCTTGACATCGCGCGCACGCCGATAAAGCAGATAGGCCACCAGCGCAATCGGAAGTGCCGCTCCCAGAGAGAGAGCTGCTCCCCACCAGTAAGTCCCCAGATGCGTGCGCCATGTCATGGCACGCCGATAATTGTCGCGTCGACGCGTAGCGATGAAGTCAACAATAAAGAGGATCAGGGTAAACATGAAGACGCATATCACCATCAGAAAGATAAACGACATGAATACATTACTGTCGATAGCCTCCATGCGTCCGAGAGTAGTATCGGCGCGTCCGCTCTTCAATTCCTCCGCTACCGCCGGATTCTCAAGCACCTTACATATACTTCTTACGGCATTGTAAACTCCCTGGCTGATATTGTCATCTTTCACGGCCGGACGCACATAGTTGCGAAGGATGCCGGCGCATACGGCATCAGTCAGGACTCCTTCCGCTCCGGATCCTACCTCAATCTTGGCCTTACGCTCATTCGGACATATAAGGAAGAGAACCCCATTATCCTTATCTTTGGTTCCAATTCCCCAATGCTTGAAGAGCTGATAGGCATAATCCTCTTTCGAAAGCCCGTCGAGACTTCCGACTATCGCTACTGCCATCTCGCATGTAGTCGACTGCTTGAGATTTAGAATCTCTGCGTTTATCTCCTGCAAGGTATAGGATGAAAGCAATCCCGCCGGATCCGACACAAAGTTATTCGGATTTTCCTTGTTAGGACGAGGAATAGAGAGAGGAGCCTGCGCTGACATCATAAGGCTGCTTAGCACGCATGCTATAAGAAGGGTCAGGCGAATGATTCGATTCATATTATTGTTATTGTTGTTTCGTATTGTCATTATGTTGCTATAACATGGCTTCTGCCGGCGACGTCTTGCGACGCCTCATACGGCCGGCAGCGTCAGGCCATTGAGCTGGCGATATAGATTCAAGGCATAGACGTCGGTCATACCGCTGATATGGTCAAGAACTCCCTGAATCCGTCGGTATAGATCTCCTGAGCGGATGGAATATTGCGCCGGCACTTTCTCAAACAGCAACCGTGAGAAGTTGCGCTCGGGATGCAGAGCTGCCTCAGTAAGATTTGAAAGCAGATAGGTCAGGATTCTATTGCCGGCAATCTCGATATCCACGACCTCCGGGCTTCGATATATTTTTTCCCATGCTGTCGAGCTGCAGGCGGCGTATGCATCGCTCAGACGGCTTTCCATCTTCTCGACCAATGCTCCGGATTCCTCTCCGGTCAGAATAGAATCTTCCAATCTGACGAATGTACGCGCGCAATCCTCCACCATAGCTCCTATGACGTTGGAACGCAGATACCCGATCTGCTCATTGGGATCATGAAGACGATTCATCATTCTGATCATTCCCTGCCGGCGATCCTCCGAAAAGAAGTTGAGGAATAAATTCTTCACCTCTTCCGTCGGGAGAATTTTCAGACGATGGGAATCCTCAATATCCATCACCTGATAGCATATATCATCCGCGGCCTCTACAAGCCAGACGAGAGGATGACGGGCATATCGCCCGGATTGATCCTTCGGAATCCCGAGAGTCTCGGCTATGCGGGCATAGATATCTTCTTCGGTCTCAAACCATCCGAATTTACCCTTCTCTCCGCAAAGAGTAGAAGGATAGGGATATTTGACCACTGAGGCCAGCGAACTATATGTCATTGCGAATCCGCCCTCGCGACGTCCCTCAAACTGATGCGTCAGCAATCGGAAAGAGTTGGCGTTTCCTTCGAAATTGCTCAGATCCGACCATTGGCGATCAGTCAGTAGAGGTCGAAGTGCCTGCCCCTCGCCTTCAGTGAAGAAAGTGGAGATCGTCTTCTCTCCGTTATGCCCGAATGGAGGATTTCCCAAATCGTGGCTCAGGCAGGAGGTTGCGACTATATCTCCGAGATTCATCAATGGCCATCGCATATCCGGATCCGGATATCGCTCCTGAAGCCGCAGAGCCACCTCATTGGCCATTGACCTGCCTACTGACGACACTTCCAGACTATGAGTCAGACGGTTATGCACGAAGATACTCCCCGGAAGGGGAAATACCTGAGTCTTATTCTGCATTCTCCTGAATGGGGAAGAGAAAATCAGACGGTCATAGTCGCGTTGGAAATCGCTGCGTGTGTGCCGACGCGGATCGTGGAATTCCTCCAGCCCGAGCCGCTTATCGCTGATCAGCCGCTTCCAGTCCATTTTCCCGGACTGAGCGCTCACTGGCCGACTCCCCGAATCAGGCTTCTCCGGCGAAGTCACAATCTTGTCTTCCATACGCAATTATTCCGATAGCATCATTAATATGATCATGCCTTAAAAGGCGTGATTACAAAATTACGTTAAAATTTGAAATAATACAACGCCTTTGCGCGTTATCTTCATAAGTTTTGCCGATTTTTTAGAGATTTTTCATAAATGACTTTTCAAAACCGACATATTCCATCTCTATTAGTGACGCTGATCATTATTCTGGAGGCACTCTGCCCTTTCCAGGCTCTCGGTGCGCCAAGAGAGAAACTATATAATCGACCTTACGCCGATCAGAAACGCCTGCATCTGGGATTCTCGGTCGGCGCGCATTTCCAGGATCTATCGTTTACCCACAACGGCCTCGTCACTCCCGACGGCCAGAGATGGGTTGCGGAGGTCCCATCCTTCTCTCCGGGATTCTGCGTAAATGTCCTTGGCGATCTGCGGCTGCATAAATATCTGAATCTTCGGCTGACTCCGGGAATGTACTTCGGTTCGAAGACGGTAAAGATGATAGATTTCAACGCTCCTCCGGGCGGTTATCCCGCTCAAGGGGAGGGAGAAGAAAATTTACTGCCTACTTCCGCGACACAAGATATTAAGAGCGCCTACGTAGTAGTTCCGATCGATCTGAAAATCTCCGGCGACCGCCTGGGCAATACCCGCCCTTATGTCACTGTCGGCGCCATGGCATCGTTCGATGTCAGTAAAAAGCGCTCGGACTATCTCATGTTTAACGCCGGCGACGCATATCTGACCGTCGGGTTGGGATGCGATTTCTATCTACCCTTCTTCAAGTTCATCCCGGAAATCAAATTCTGTTTCGGACTGACCGATATCCTTCGCCATGACCGACCTGACCTTGACCTGGATCCGAATACGTTCAAGATGACCCAGTCGCTGTCAAAAGTCAAGTCAAATATGGTCGTAGTAAACTTCTATTTCGAATAAATGAATCGCCTCCAGCTATATATCATGCGACTCTGTCGCTGCGCATTGCGCCCTGCGATATTTCTCGTAGCGATCCTCGGCATCCGCCTTGCAGCCTATGCCCAGGCCGAACCTCAGCTGACGCAGTATTGGGCTGTCCCGGCCTATTTTAACCCGGCTCAGACCGGCACTCTCGACTACATCCGCATCCGCGGAGGCGCCAAACTGCAATGGATCGGTATCGATAACGCTCCGAAGACTTTTCTTGCGGCCGCAGATGCCCCCTTCAAGATCGGATCAAAACGCATAGGTGTGGGAGTAAACTTCTCCCAGCAGTCGATGGGTCTTTTTTCCAATCTCCAGGCCAATATCCAGGCTTCATATAAATTCAATTTGTTGAAAGGCACTTTCAGTATAGGCCTGCAAGGGGGTTACTACAATTCCAAGTTCAAGGGTTCGGAAATCTATATTCCCGACGATGACGATTATCATCAGGGATCCGACACATCGCTACCCTCTCAAGACCTGACAGGCAATTCATTTGACTTCTCGGCAGGCATCAGCTATACCCATAAGTATTTCTCCGTCGGAGTCTCCGGACTCCATCTTCTCCAGCCTACCGTCAAACTCAATATCGAGGGTTCGGAAAATTCCGAGAGTCACGAATACGAGACTTCTCTTCCCAGAACGCTATATTTCATCGCAGACGGCAATATTCCGCTAAAAAACACGTTATTTGAATTGCAGCCCTCTCTACTCGTGCGCACCGATTTTTCCAATTTCGGAGCCGAAGTGACTGCCAGGGCGCGCTACAATAAGTTTATCTCATTCGGGATCGGCTACCGATGGAAAGAAGCCGTCAGCGCCATGGTCGGCGCCGAATTTAAAAACTTCTTCCTCGGCTACGCGTTCGATTATCCTCTCTCAGCTATCAACCGGGCCTCATCCGGAAGCCACGAGATTATCGCCGGATATTCGCTAAAGCTCGATTTCTCCGGCAAGAACCGCAATAAGCACCGTTCAATCCGATTAATGTAACACCCTCTCAGCCTATATGACTGCAATGAAAATTATGAAACTTAAATATCTCCCCGTCATTCCGGCCATTCTTTCTATGGCTTCGTGTGCCGCTCCAAAAGGAGGAGGCGCAGGAGGTGAAGTGACCGGTGTCGGCGGCTCCTCATTCGCCGAGCCGGCTCCCTACGGAATGGTACTCGTCGACCGCGGTGCCTACGCCATGGGTCCTGCTACCGATGACTCACTGCGCGGCATTAAGGCCAATCCTCGTGGAGTTTCCATCGACTCGTTCTGGATGGACGAGACGGAAGTGACAAACTCTAAATATAAGCAGTTCGTCTTTTGGGTACGCGACTCCATTATCCGCGAGCGTCTCGCCGACCCTGCTTTCGGCGGAAACGAGGCCTTCAAAATCGAAGAAGACAAGGAGGGAAACCCCATCAAGCCTTACCTCAACTGGAATAAACCAATTCCATGGCGAAACGCAAATGAGGACGAGATGAGAGCCATAGAGTCTGTCTACCGCACCAACCCCATCACAGGCCGACGCGAACTCGACCCGACTCAACTCAATTATCGCTACGAAATCTTCAATCATACCGCAGCTGCTCAGCGTAAAAACCGTCTTGATCCGGCCGCCCGCGAATACAACACTGACATCCCCGTCGACGAGACTCTCCCCATCATTTCCAAGGATACTGCCTATATGACGGATGAGGGCGAGATTATCCGCGAGACAGTGTCGCGTCCGCTTACAGGCAACTACGACTTCCTGAATACATACATAGTCAACGTCTATCCCGACACTACCGCCTGGATCAATGACTTCGACAATGCCTACAACGAACCCTATACCCGCCTCTACTTCTCTCACGCAGGATATAATGATTACCCTGTAGTAGGCGTAAGCTGGGAGCAGGCCAACGCATTCGCCAACTGGCGCACTGATTATCTCCGCCGCTCGCTTGGTCGGGAGGGAGTATATATCGAGCCTTATCGACTCCCGACCGAAGCCGAATGGGAATACGCAGCCCGCGCAGGCAACTCCGAGTCGTCTTATCCCTGGGAGGAAACCCTTCCCTATGATGAACGCGGCTGCTTCTATGCCAACTTCAAACCGATGGAGGGAGACTTCGTACGCGACGGCCACGTCATCACATCCGCTGTCGGCACCTTCGCCCCCAATGACTTCGGACTCTACGACATGGCCGGCAACGTCTCGGAATGGACTTCAACGGCATATACGGAGAGCCTTAATAAACTTACGTCTGACCTCAACCCCGAATACCGCTATGACGCGGCCAAGGAAGACCCTTACAAGATGAAGCGCAAGATTGTGCGCGGAGGCAGCTGGAAGGATGTAGCGCAGAATCTACGTTCCGACCTGCGGATGTGGGAGTATCAGAACGAACAGCGCTCCTACATCGGATTCCGATGCGTACGCTCGCAGATCGGCTTCGCCAAAGGCACTCAGAAGAAGCGCCGTAAGTAATCTTAAGGTTTAATTTTTTGAAACTTACTTAGCATCAATGGTTAAAATCAGAAAATACGCTAATGGCATCGAGCGCTTCCTCCACGGAGAGAAAGGCCAGAGATTCTTCAACTTTGCCTATTCCATAGGCGCTGCGATCGTCATTTGGGGCGCACTCTTCAAAATTCTTCACCTCCCGGGAGGTTCCACTCTGCTCTGTATCGGCATGGGCACTGAGATCGCAATGTTTATCCTTACTGCATTCGACAGGCCGCCGAAAGAATATTCCTGGGAAGAAGTGTTCCCCGTCCTTGACTCGAAAGACCCCGAGGATCGTCCGAATTTCTCCGGTGGAGGAGGTGGAGGAGGCGGCTATACTGGCCCTGTCGGCCAGGCTGTATCAGCAGAATCCACCTATTATCCCGGAGATATCGACACAGCCGCAATGGTAGTCGCCGGAGGTCAGCACCCTGCCGCCCAGGGCCCGACAGCAGCGCAGGGCGTAGCGGCTCTTTCGCAGACTCTTGATATCTCGGAGGAGGATACGATGTCGCTTCGCGACTCAATCTCGCGCCTCGCCCAGGCATCCGAGCAGATATCGCAGATGGCCGACCTTTCCGCGGCCACGCAGGATTATCTTTCGCAGCTATCCGGCATTGCCGAGCAGATGACTCAGCTTAAGGAGACCACTAAATCGCTCAACGATGTATCGGCCGTGTTGCTCAATTCATACCAGGCAATCACTCAGAACTCCGATTCCATCTCCCGCTCTGCGGAGGGATACGTCGACCGTATGGAAGACCTCAACCGCAATATCGGAGGCCTCAACACAATTTATGAGATCCAGCTCAAATCGATATCCTCTCAGCTCGAATCTATCGACCGCGTCAACCGCGGCCTGAAGGATATTCGCGATATGTACGAGAAATCGGCTGCCGAAAGCGCTCATTACTGCGAGGAGACAGAAAAGATGGCCCGCTATATGAAGCAGCTTAACAGCGTATACGAGAAGATGATCACTGCTATGACCATCAATATGTATAATCCGATGATGGGCGGAGCAGGAGCGGTCCAGGGACAGAATCCAGTCAATCCTTTCGAGGGTAAAGACGCCTGATACGCCATCGCGCCGGCTCTCAACCAATCAAAAACGTCATAACCCGGCTCCCTGACCAACGTCCGGAGCTATAAGATAATTAAAGAATTTTACACACATGGCAGGTGGTAATAATGTAGCAAGAATGTCGCCCCGTCAGAGGATGATCAACCTGATGTATATCGTCCTGACCGCAATGCTGGCTCTCAACGTCAGCAGCGACGTCCTCAATGGCTTCAGCCAGGTTCAGGATGGGCTCCAGCGCACCAACCTGAGCATGTCGGCAAAAAACGAACTGCAATTCAAATATCTCGAAGATCTGTATAAGAAGAATCCGGCCAAAGCCGGACCCTGGTATGAGAAAGGGAAGGATCTTCACATGCAATCGACTCAACTCTATCTCTCCATTGACTCCCTCAAGACTCTTATCGCTGAAAAGGCCGATGGCCCCGGAGCGGACTTTAAAAATATTATAAATCTCGATGACCTCGAGGCTGCCTCTGTCACGATGCTCAATCCTACAACTCTGCGCGGTAAGAAACTGCGTGAGACAGTGGAACAATATCGTGCCCTGGTCTCCACCATGATTGTCGATTCCATGAAGCGCGCACACGTCAACGACATGCTGTCGACGACGGTCACCCCACCTCCCGGCACGGTAGGACCATATTCGTGGGAGCAAAAAATGTTTGAGAATATGCCGGCAATCGCGGCCGTCACTCTGCTGACCAAACTGCAGAATGATATCCGGCAGGCTGAATCGGAGGCAATGACAAATCTCATCACCAACGTCGATATAGGCGACATTCGCGTCAACGAACTCAACGCCTACGTCATCCCGCGGTCAAACATGATCATCAGGGGAGGAAAATATTCGGCCAATATTGTCCTCGCCGCAATCGATACGACACAACGCCCGACAATCTACGTCGGAGGCAACCGCCTGAGTTCCCCCAACGGACTCTATGAGTTTACCGCCAATTCAGTGGGCACTCATGAATTTTCAGGTTATATCGAGGTCTTCAAAGGTGACGGCACTACTGATCGCCGCCCCTTCAAATCCTCCTATACAGTCATTGAGCCGATGGCAACTATATCCCCGACGATGATGAATGTACTGTATGCGGGCATCGACAACCCGATATCCATCAGTGTGCCGGGAGTCCCGATGAACGCCGTGCAGGCTACTATCTCCGCGGGAACACTGACCCGCAACGGGGATACATGGACAGCTCGCGTCAGCCAGGTCGGCTCGGAAGTGGAAATATCCGTTTCCGCTGAACTCGACGGTCGCCGGCAGGCTGTCGGCTCCATGAAGCTCAAGGTGAGAAAACTCCCTGACCCGACCGCCTATATCGCTCTGCGTGATGCCTCAGGAAATGCAGTCCATTATAAAGGCACTCCCAAACGCATCTCTAAAGCTCAGCTCATGAGCGCCGGCGGACTGGGAGCCTCAGTCGATGACGGCATTATCAATGTAACTTACAGTGTAGTAAGCTTCTCGACTATCTTCTTCGACTCGATGGGCAACGCTATCCCCGAGGTCAGCGCAGGAGCCTCTTTCTCCGAGCGTCAGAAGGAGCAGTTCAAACGCCTCAAACCCGGAAAGTCCTTCTTCATTTCCAATATCAAGGCTAAAGGACCCGACGGCATCACCCGCGACATCTCCCCGATGGAGGTCGCTCTTAACTAATCGAAAATACGGCTATCCAACCGAACCCCTCTGTATAAAAGATGAAACATAGCAAGAAAATATTATCCTTGGCGCTTTTCGCCCTTATAGCCGCCGGCGCTATCGCGCAGGTAGAATCCGGCGGGGGTGTCCGCAGAAGAAGTGAACGCGACAAGAAAAAGACCGAGGCCGCCAACGGCCAGGTCACTCCCAGAATGCAGGATTTCTATGTCGAAAAGTCCGCTCATGATGCCGATATCGAATATATGAGGAAAATCTATCGCCAGATAGACCTGACCAAGGATGCCAATACTCCTCTTTACTTTCCGGAGGATGTCGTCGACGGGCAGGAAAATCTCTTCCGGCTGATGCTCCGCCTCGTATGCGACGGATCCATCCCGGCCTACGAGTATCTCGACGGGCGTGAGGTCTTCACCGACCAATATCGCGTCAATGTCCCTGAAATGCTCGACCGCTATGACATTTATTATCAGCAGTCGGGATCCGGGAAAAATGCCAAAGTCACTATTGAGGAGGCCGACGTCCCGACCGGACAGGTCCTCAACTACTATATCCTTGAAAAGTGGGAATTCGATCGCCGCTCCAATCAGATGAAGACTCGCGTCGAAGCCATCTGCCCCGTACTCAATAAAATCGGAGACTTCGGAGGCGACACCCGCTATCCGATGTTCTGGGTGAAATTTGACGCTCTGCGTCCTTTCCTCGCCAATCAATATATATTCCTGACCGATGATAATAATCTTCCGACATATTCCCTGGATGATTATTTCAATCTCGGGATGTATGACGGGGAGATCTATAAAACCCAGAATCTGCGCAACCTGTCGATGAATCAGATGTATCCCGATGAGGATGAACTGAAGCAGGCACAGGACAGCATTGACCGCCGTCTCCGCGAATACGGCAAGCATCTCTGGGTGCCGACCCGGGAAGAATATCTTGCCCAAAAGGAGCGCGAGCAGGCTGCTAAGGAAGGCAAACTCGTCGGTGATGACGGAGAGCCGATCCTCAACGTCGTTGAAGACTCCACTCCTGTCGAACAGAAACGGGAGTCAACCAAGAAGCGCGCCGTAAAGAAAAAACGCTCCACAGCCAAACCGAAGTCTTCCGGCTCTTCTTCATCGGGCAACAGCAATGCTGCCAAATCAGTGCGCAGGCGCAAAAAATAACTCCATGGTCGTCCTGACCCGATCCCCTCTCTATCTAACTTTATAATGTCGTGGCCTGCCTTTCCTTCGCTCAGGAGGACTCGCAGGCCCGATATATTTTTGTATATGCACCCCGATTACTCATATCCGAAGCCTTATATCTGATGTCTCGTTCAAATCCTGCTGCAGATACTTCGTCATTGACTCCGTTTTCCGACGGCATTACCGTCATAATTCCTGTCTTCAACCGAGGCGGGATTATAGGAGATACTTTGCGCTCGATTGAGGTTCAGACACGCTGGCCCGACAGAATCATTATGGTCGATAATAATTCTACGGATAACTCGCTCGAGGTCATATCCCGATGGGCGGAAAAATGGCGCCCGGAAGGGAAGCGTATCGATATAATCACAGAAAAGCGGCCGGGAGCGGCCGCGGCCAGAAAAGCCGGCGAACGACTCGTCGATACCCGATATCTTTATTTCTTCGACTCTGACGATGAAATGCATCCGGACCTCATTGAGAAGGCCATGAAGGATTTCGAATCAGACCCGGAATTGAAGATTACCGCATGGTCTCTCCGCTTCAAAACTCCCGAAGGCAGGGAATTCACGCGCAGAATACTTCCTGACCGACCTTTTGAGAATCATCTTGTGCAAGGATTTCTTTCGACTCAGGGCTATGCCGTAGAGACGCAGTATTTTCTGGAAGCCGGAGGATGGAATCCTGATCTCAGAGGCTGGGACGACTGGGAGTTAGGACTCCGGCTTCTTCTCGCAGGCGGAAAACTGCTGATCTCGGAAGAGCCGCGGGCAGATATCCGGATGCACGAGGATTCGATATCCGGATTTACCTACCTTCATAGCAAAGGGGTCTGGGAAATAGCAATCGAAGAGATGGAGCGCGTCGCCAAGAAGGGGGATTCCCCCATGAGGTCCTATATTCTGCGGATGCTGGCCTTCCGGCGCGCAATCCTTGCAGCTCATTATCATCATGAAGGAGACAAGGATGCCGCCCGCTCCCTTCTGTCGACAGCCCTGTCAGCGCCGGAGCTATCATCATTCCATCGACTTATATTCCGACTCGCTTACCGCTTCACCTCACTCGGGCTGCGCGGAGCCGGACTCCTATTTCCTCGCTTCCTTGTACAATAATCAGGCTTTTGAGAGCGTTTTTCAGATAATCCGGCAATTATGTTTATCCGATGAATATCTATCGCCAACTGAAATTTTTCACCCGCATAAAAAGCCGCCCGGTCAAACTGTTCGGCATCTGGCTTATGCATAAACTGAGGAAGCGCTATATCGGCGTTTTCCTCGACCCCGTCATGGGATGCAACCTGCGGTGTAGAATGTGCTATATGTCGGATCCTGAAAGTTCAAAAAAGTATAGGGATATGCCCCGGCAGGGCCGGCTGATGCCGGAGACTCTTGATTATATTGCGGATAATTTCTTTTCCCGGGCGGTAAAACTGCAGATCGGATGTGCTACGGAGCCGACCCTTTACCCCGACCTCCCTTCTATCATACGCAGAGCCAAGGAATCAGGAGTGCCGTATATCTCCATCACTACCAACGGCCAATTGCTGACCGAGGATTCATTACGCGAAATGATCCGCGACGGACTCAATGAGGTGACTCTGTCAGTCCACGGATTTGAGAAAGAGGTCTATGAAGACATGATGCGTGGAGCCCGCTTCGACAAGTTTCTTGCCTTGATGCTGATTCTCAAGAAGATGAAGAAGGAATTCCCGGACTTCAAAGTCAGAATGAATTACGTCATGAATAAAGAAAATACCCGTACGCTCGCCCGGCTCTACGACGTGCTCGACGGCCTGCATCTTGACGTTATCCAGCTGCGTCCCGTCCAGGACGTCGGAGGAAAGGAATACTCGGATTATAGTCTCGACGTCATCCGCGAATGTTACGATGATATAATCGCGCCCATACGCGAACGCTGCATAAAGGAAGCGACAGTATGCATCTGTCCTAACAAGGAAAACCTCGACTCGCTTGAAGAAGAGTTTGACCCGATGGTCGACTATATGGAGCAGCTGACGTATTACTACATGTTTGAAGGCGGCATCAATAAGGAGGGATTCGACTGGAAGGAAGAGAGTTTCGACGACTATCATCGCCGTAAGCATACTGCCTCCGACATCCGCAGGTCCATATTCAATTGGAAACGTAAGGCTGATGCGATTCATTCATCCCGCAAACTTAACTACGAAATAAAATAACCCTCCCTCACTTCCATATGCTCCCGAAGTAAGGCAATACAGAGAGATGATTCAACTCCAGGTACTCATATCGGCCTATGGCGCGAAAGGCATTCAAAGCGTCGCATCGCTTCCCCATCCGGAAGTGGAGGGAGTGAGCTATCTGGTCAGTTGGCAATATGCCGATGATTCTCCTGAAATTCCCCGATCGCTTCTTGACAGGAAAGATTTTACGGTAATTCCGACATCGACCCGAGGCCTCTCAATAAATCGCAATCTTGCACTTGAGGCCTCTTCCGCTCCGCTTCTATTACTCGGAGATGACGATATCATTTACTCCAGGGAGTATCTTCTTGCGGTCATCGAGGCATTCCGGAGTCATCCCGATGTCGACTTCATCTGCTTCCGCTATAAGTCTGAAAGGCATCCTGTCGACCATCCCGTTTCCGAACTCCGGCTGACCAAGCCCCCATGGTGGCTGATCTCATTCTGCATGGCATTCCGTCGGGATGTCATTGAGAAGAGCGGAGTCAGATTCGATGAGAGATTCGGAATAGGCGCGGAATTTCCGTCAGCTGAAGAGTCCGTCTTTCTGAATGATCTTTTGCGAAAAGGGATAAAGGCGTTGTATCTTCCGGTGACTGTAGCCGAGCATCCCGGAGCCACAACTGTCATGCGGACCGAAACCATGCCTGATTTCATCAGCGCCAAGGCTGCCGCATTTGTAAAGATCTACCCTCTGACATGGCCCATGCGCATGATTACCCATGCTCTACGCTTCTCCGATTCCATGAAGGAGCGTCAGCGCTATATCTCGATATGGCTCGATGCAGTGCGCAGATTCAGGCAAAAGCCTCATGGCCGTAAAAAATCCTGACAGATTCATAACTCGATTCATTCATTATTGAAAATCCCATTATGCCGGAAGTCAGCATCATAATTCCCGCCTATAATGCCTCTTTATATCTGTCGCAGGCAATAGAATCGGTGCGCCGTCAGTCTGTGACCGATTGGGAAATGATTATCATTGATGACAAATCTTCCGACAATACCCTCGCTATAGCCACGAATTACGCAGCCACAGACTCCCGTATACGTGTAATAAGTCGGTCGGTCGCCTCCGGAAGCGCCTTCATCCCCCGCATGGAGGGTATCAAAGCGGCTTCATCACCGCTTATCGCTCCCCTCGACGCCGATGACGCTTTACCCGATAATTATCTTGAAGAATTGCTACGTATCCGACGGGAGTCGGGCGCCCGGATAGTCTATCCCCTTATTCATTTTCTTACTCCATCGGCCAACGTCCCGAGCCGAGATCCCAATGGTCCGCTGCTCGGAAAGGTCATGCGCGGGCGCGACAGCGTCGTCCTCACCCTTGATGTCTGGAGAGTCACGTGCAATGGAGGAATCATCCCGCGAGATCTCTATCTCGAAGCGTTCCGCAGATTCGGGGAGAATCACAATGATGTCAATTCTGATGAATCTCTGACCCGCTGGCTGTTGTTTCTGGCAGACTCGGTCATCTTCACTTCAGTCGCCTACCTCTATCGCGAAAATCCGGATTCCCTTACCCATACCATATCTATCCGTCGACTTGATATCCTCAAATCATGTGCCGAGGTCATAGATCTCGTAGCGGAGAATTATACTCAGGATTCCGAAGAATATTTTCTTGTCCATAGGCAGATGTATCAGCAGATGTTTGATTGCCTGCGACTCGTTTCTGATCGGAGATTTGACAAGAAATATCTGGCGGAGGCTTTTGACCGGATTGAGATCGCCCGGGGCAGACTTGATTTCAATGTGTTGAAAGGTCGCATCTCACGCCATCTCTGGGAGGCTGCTCAATGGCCACTCCCGCGCCTTCTGAAGTTTGTCGCACTGCGTCATAATATCAAATCAGCCGGTCGCAAGGCGAAAAGCCTGATGGCGCGTCCCGTCAAGTTCGCCCTCAACCGATGCCGGGCGCTCCTTTTAGAGCGGGAATCTGAAAAGAAAATAGTCCGGGCCGTTGCTGACCTGAAGGCTGGTGTTCTGCCTGCTGATTCCGAGAGCCTCGAATTATATACAAAATATTATGCTCCCGCTCCGGATCATCCCCTTGTAGATACGCGGCAGATATCCATGATAATATGTCCGTTTGACGGAAGAATCATCCATGGGGGCACGACCGACCGGCTGCGGGGCGTCCTTTCCACTTATGCCGAAGCCCGCCGCCGCGGTATCCCTTTCCGAATATCGTGGGTCTCCCCTTTCCGGCTTGAAGATTACCTTGAGCCGGCCACGTTTGATTGGCGGATCTCCCCCGAAGAAATGATCTTCCGCAAAGAAGAGTCTTATCCGGTAGTCATTCAGGATCTCGGCAATAACGAATCTGAGGCTATACTTAAGGCTGCCCTCGACGGCCTCCACGGTCAGATTCATGTCTACTCAAATTCGGATTCTCAGATAGGTCATTACCGCGAACTCTATCACGAACTCTTCCGTCCAACCGACAGATTGCGTAAGGCAGTCGATCTCCATCGCAGGAGGCTCGGCGAAGAATATTATGCCTTCAGTTTCCGCTTTGCCAAATTATTGGGAGATTTCTTTGACGTGGCCGGAGAAGTTCTTCCGGAGCATAAACGGCAATCTTTCATGGACCGCGTTGCCGCGGAGTTCCGACGACTCTCGGCGGAGATCCCGGCGGATTCAAAAATATTGCTGGCCTCCGACAGCTCCACCTTTCTCGAATATATGAAGGATAAGGATCCGCGGATTTATATAGTAGAGGGAGCGGTCTGCCATGTCGAACTCGGAGGCGAACAAAGCCGGGAAGATGCATGGCTCAAGATGTTTGTCGATCAGCAATTGATTATGGAGGCCGAAAAGGTCTGGCGACTGACTGCCAAAGGGATGTATCCAAGCGGATTCCCTCGCTTTGCTGCGGAAGTCGGAGGAGCCGTATTTATCGACCATCGATTCTGACAGTATTTCTCTCCTTCACCGGCGAATATTGATTTTCCGACCATTGATAACCATAATAATTTATCCGTGACCAACGAGACCTCCACAAATAGCTACAAGACGATTCTGAAGCGGATCTCCGCCTTTGGAGGATTGCAGATATTCAATATATTTGTCAATCTTCTCAGGGGAAAATTTGTAGCTATTATTCTCGGCCCGGCAGGGATGGGCGTATCATCACTCTTCCTTACAGCTTCGACTACCCTTCAGCAACTCGGAAGCCTCGGATTGAATCTTTCGATTGTAAAGGAAGTGGCAGCCCGGCAATCGACTGATAGCCATGCGGCCGTGATGACGGTCAGCCGGATATTGATCCTTCTGACCTCTCTCCTGGGAGCTGTCTTATGTGCAGTCCTGGCTCCTTGGCTCAGTGAATGGACTTTCGGCAACCGCGACTATACATGGGGATTCATTCTGCTCGGGGGGGCGGTCGGATTAGGTATCGCCGGAACCGGATATCAGGCTATCCTTCAGGGAGTAGGAGAAATCAAACGTCTCTCGAAAGCATCGATAGTAGGAAGCATGACGGGGCTTTGTTTCGGTGTGCCCCTATATTATTTCTTCGGAACACGAGGAATTGTCCCGGCCATGGTAATTCTGGCCCTGTCGCTGTTTCTCTTTTATTGGATATCGTTTCGCAAAGCTGTAAAGACTGAGAAAATTGATTTCAACTGGAGCGATCATTCTCCATTGGTACGCAAACTCATTTCATTAGGAATAATCTTCATGATCGGGTCTCTTGTAGGCTCCGCTACCAATTATGTCATCAATGCCATCGTCCGCTATTTCGGGTCATTGGACGATGTCGGCTTTTTCCAGGCAGCCAATTCCCTTACCAACCAATATATCGGCATAGTATTCAGTGCCTTGGCATTGGATTATTTCCCGCGAATTTCCGCCGTCAGCCATGATTCGGCAAAATTACAGGAGACTGTCAACCGGCAAGCCGAGATAGTCATTCTCCTCGCTACCCCACTGCTTTTAGGCCTCATAACCCTGACTCCATTGGCAATCCGGATTTTGCTATCGGCTGAATTTCTGAATATCATACCTCTCATCCGCTGGCTTGCCATCGGAACTCTGCTTCAGGCCGTCACCTTCCCGTTGGGCTACGTATTCATTGCCAAAGACAATAAGAAGGCCTATGTATGGGTAGAAGTAGTTATAGCCAATCTCCTATGGATAATATGCAGCGTAGCAGGCTATCTTTGGTTGGGATTGATCGGCCTGGGAGTAAGTCTGGTAGTCCGCACAGCAATCGATATAGGCATCAGTTACTCCCTCTGCCGCCACTTCTACGGATTCCGCTATTCCCGACGGGTAATCTTGACGATAGCCGGATGCCTTCTCCCCGCGGCCGCAGGGTTCGCATGCTCCCTGTCGACCACTCAGACCGCACAAGCCGGAATGTGGGCCATTACTATAACTATGGCCTGCGTCTGCCTGGTCCGCCTCCGCACTCTCGTAAATAAGTAATAATAAAATAAACCAATGTAATCGTCCAGAATGTGATGAGTAACGGACAGATCATATTATTTAAGACGCAAGGCGGCGAGACGAAGATAGAGGTTCGGCTTGCCAATGAATCTGTATGGCTTACTGCCGAACAGATGGCGGAGCTGTTTCAACGTGACCGTTCGACTATCCAGCGGCACATTAAAAAGATATATACGGAGGGAGAATTGAAGCCTGATACAACTTGTGCATTTTTCGCACAAGTTCAAACTGAGGGCAAACGTCAGGTGGAACGCCAAATCCCAATCTATAACCTCGACATGATTATCAGTGTTGGGTATCGTGTCAATTCACATCGGGGCGTTCAGTTCCGGCAGTGGGCTACTCAAGTGTTGAAGGAATACATGATAAAGGGGTTTGCACTAAACGATGACCTGCTGAAAAATGCCGGACATGGGAATTACTTTGATGAACTGCTTGCGAGAATCCGCGACATTCGCAGTTCGGAAAAGGTTTTCTATCGTAAGGTTCTTGAAATATACGCCCTAAGTATTGACTATGACCCTCGCACTGAAACAACCCAGCAGTTCTTCAAGACAGTGCAGAACAAGATGCACTTTGCCGCTCACGGACACACTGCCGCCGAAGTGATTTACGACAGGGCGAATGCCGAAAACGACTTTATGGGTTTGACTACATGGCGCGGTGCATTGCCGACCATGTTCTCTTCCTTGCTCCGCAGAGAGGGCTATATCAAGCGGACGATATGTTATTCCACAGTAATATATCTTAGAATCTGAGCATATATCGGTCGTAGGCTACTCCGCTTCCTCCCAGGCCGCTCTTCTGGTGATAAAGCCCTTCATTCAAGACGTATCCTCCCGCTTCGTTGCATATTCCGAAATCAAAATATGAAGCTTTCGGGAAGAGTGCCGGATCGATAAGATAGTCAAACAAGCGTGTCAACAATCCGTCTCTGCGCCCTCTTTCAGTTGAGCAAATGTACTGGGCATGAATCACATTGCCACAATCAAACAGACACACTCCCGCTTCCACTCTCCCTTCTGAATAAATCATGACTATCTTTATCTTTTCAGGGAATCTGCCGACAAGTAACGCCAGTTCTTCTTCCGTATGCACCGGCCTCACTCCATGGCGCTCCGACAGGCACTCGGTCAGCAGTCGATGAAACTCCGCCACCATATTCCGGCGATCCACTTCGCTATAATCGTCAGCCGCCATTTTTATCTCCGGCCGGATGATTGCCTCAACGTTCATCGCCCGCTTCAGATTTCTCTTCTGCTGACTGTTGAATCCCGGGTTGTCACGGAAATTTATAGCTACCGATATATTACGCTGCGTCAGCTCCGCTCCCTCCCGGAAAAGCGCATAAAGATCTTCCTGAGCAGGCATAGGGGAATATATGAATGGTATCGGTTTGTAATCAAGACCCGATATATTCAGGTCGCGGCAATACTCCCTCAGCAGTCGGAAAATTTCAAGCATCTCTCCGGCTTCCGGATGACGCTCGCCGACTATCCAGCCGCCGTAGGTCAGACCGGAGTGGCTATGCAGAATCCGAGTCCCGTCATCTTCAGTCGTCATATTAGCCGGAAGCAAAGCAATGAGTCGATTCTTATCCCATACCATCAATGAATGATCTTCGAAGCGATCGCTGTGATAGTCCATGAAGCCACGGTAAAGAAGGAACGTTGAATTACGGGCACTCGCCACAAATTCATCCCATTCTGCTGCCCTCGGCGGCATATAACGCTCTATTCTCAATTGCTTCATTTGATCCAACCTGTCGGATTCTGCTTCTCTCTTCCTTTCCATACCTCGAAGTGCAGGCTGCCATGTCCGGGATCGTCGGGATTTTCTCCTGCCGAACCCAGTCGCTGCCCTTGCTTTACCTTATCGCCAACCTTGACGGATGCTGAAGCGATATTGCCGTAGACTGTATAGTAATCTCCATGGTTGACAATGATTACTGTCCCGAATCCGGGCACCATATAGACGCCCGAGACGCTACCCTGATATACTGCATTTACAGCAGCCCCCTTGCTGACCTCAACGTCAATGCCCGGGTTATCGTAAGTGACATTGGGGAGGTCTGGCAGAGAATGCTTGCCAAACTTGCCTGTAATACGCCAGGCTCCGCTGACAGGACGGGGCAAAGCTCCGCGCATTCCCGCGAAATCCCCTCCTGAGTTCTGCTTGGGTTCCTGCTTCGGACTATCCTGACGAGGTTCTTCCTTCTTGGAAGTCGTCTTCTTTGGCTCTTCCTTCTTGGGAGCCTCATTGCGAGGTTTGCGCTGCCGGGCCTCCGCATAACTCTTATTGGATTCCTTCTTCGGAGACGTCTCTTTCTTAGGTTCTGTCTTCTTAGGTTCAGTCTTTTTGGGAGTCTCCTTTTTCGGTTCCGTCTTTTTCGGTTCCGTCTTTTTAGGAGTCTCCTTTTGGGCAGAGGATTCTTTTTTCTTAGCTTCTTCACGCTCGCGTCGGCTTTCAATTTCTTCCTGAGCCTGACGCTTTCGGGCAGCTTCGGCAGCTTCGCGCTCCTTGCGCTCTTTTTCCGCACGCTCACGCTCGAGTCGCTCTTTCTCCTTTCGTTCGCGTTCGGCACGAGCCGCTTCTTCCTGCTTACGCTTACGCTCAGCCTCCGCACGACGCTGCTCTTCAAGACGACGCTGCTCTTCAGCTATGACAGCCGCCACCTGATTCTTCAACTGATTGACCTCTGCCTGCTTCTTGGCGAGATGAGCCTGAAGCACATCTCCATTAGCTTTCAGATCTGCTATAATGACATCCTGACGGGCCTTTTGCTCGTTGAGCTTTTTCTGGGCTGTCATCTCGCGATTGAGCATCACATTCTTATCAGATTTGGCTCGCTCAAGATCTTTCCGATTAGCCTTGAGGGCTTCTACTCTGGCATTGATAGCTTCTGTCTGCCACGTTTTCCATTCGGAAAATTCCTTAAGATAGCGCATTCGGCGTTCAGCCTCGGCCATATTTTTAGCAGAGAAAAGATATGCGAATCCGGAATTGCGTTTGCGACTGACACGCATCTTCTTTACCGCTTTCAGATATTCGGTTCGAAGGCGTCCCAATTCACGCTCATCGGCAGCTATCTTGGATTCGAGATCCGATATTTTTCCGCTGAGTTTCCCTACCTCATTCGATAGCGTCTGCGTCTCTTTCTTCGATATTGCTATTCCGTCTTCAAGACGCGA
Source organism: Muribaculaceae bacterium (assembly GCA_029057985.1). Taxonomy (GTDB): domain Bacteria; phylum Bacteroidota; class Bacteroidia; order Bacteroidales; family Muribaculaceae; genus Lepagella. The sequence goes on from JAIDYR010000070.1 coordinate 47,722, forward strand.
GAGTTCATTTAGTCCTTTCTTGACTTCCTCTTCATTTTTGCGGATATCCTCGCGCGTCTTATTAATTTCAGCCTGGGCTGACTGCTGCTGCTTTTTCAGTTCTTTTGAGGAAGGAGTTGCCGGCTGAGATTGAGTCTTCTGCTTAGAGGCTGCCGGCTTCTGTGAATTCTTACCTTGTTGCTTCTTCTGCGCAGGCTTGGCAGGAGCAGAGGATTTGGATTTTGATGCGGCAGTCCCGGCAGATTTCTTATTTTTGGAGGTCTGCTCGGAGGATGCAGTTGAAGTGGCCGCCATCAATCCGGCGCATGGCTGGGCAAGGAATGTGATCGCAAGTAAGGTTGCCACGATCCCTTTTTTATTATATAAAAGGAGTCGGCTGATGGAAGTCTGATATGATGTCGGAGGCAGTTTCACTCTGATGGAAGTAGGTTTAGAATCTTAACAACTCACTGATTGAGTTGGTGCGGGTATAATTTCGAAGGTTAAGGCGATCGAAGCCTTTAGTATTCCATTCTATTTCGACGCCTTCAAAGAAGGCTCCATAGTTTCTTTGGCCCAGAGAGATATTTATGTCTGCGTCAGCTTTATTTTTATCGTAGACAACAGCCACACCCATATTCTTGCTGACGCCAAGAAGATCATCCTCTGCCGATTTGGAAGTTGAAGTAGTGTGAGGTTTTCCCTGAGTAGCCATCATTTCAAGGATGCGTCCCTGAAGATCGGCCGCATAACCGTAATTTACACTTGTCTCCCCTACGTTAAGAGTCGCGCTTATGAGAAATGTATTATCATCCACCTGATAAAGATCGACATCTTTGCAATTGGACTTGGAGAGTGTGCCCTCCCCTATGATGGTCACACGTCCGATCAAAATGTCCTGGATATTGGAATGAAGGGTTGTTGCAAGCTCGCCGTATGCGGCAATATTCATTTGCGCATAACGCTTCTTCATCTTGTTTACGACAGTGATGGCATTGCGGTCAATTTCTATCCTCGCGACTTCTCCGACGAGGGGCGCACGGAGCGAAATCAGAGTAAGGGAATCTCTCCGCATGAAGGTCTTGGCCGTAACGCTGACGGGCAACATGTCGGATTTTACCTTCGCGCTCCATCCTGCCGTAGTCCAGTTCTTATAGTTTGACGCTATTGAGCCGGCTACGGAAGAAGCTTTCTTGCCGGATAGGAGTTCTTGTGCACCCGACGGAAAGCTGATAAGAAGCAGAGCTATAATTGTCAGGAAAACTCTCTGTATTCCGCGATTCATGAAGTTGCTATATTGTAAATTTTCAATTCTCATGATTGTCATTACTTGGACTTTCTTTTATAAAAAATGCCCTTATTTAAATCCTACTCGAAGAAGAAAGTCTTATGTTTCACCTTACGGCGCAGAATCTCACTTTTGGGATTAAGCTCGAGAGCTTTCTTCCACGCTTCAAGAGCGGCTTCTGGCTCATGGTTCATGAAAAGGATATCTCCGAGATGCTCGTTGAATTCGGCGTGTTCGGACTCATCCCCGCTATCTTTTATAAGTTCGAGAGCTTTAAGCTGAATCTCCTTGGCCTGCTTATATTCGCCTTTTCTGAAAAGCACCCAAGCGCGGGTATCGAGATATGTCGGATAGTCGGGCGCGAGCGTAGTCGCTTTCTTTGACATATCATCAGCTTTCTGAAGTGTCTCTTCGGATAAGTCTTTTCCGTCTTCAATAAGGAAGTAGGCGTAATTATTAAGAGTCAAAGGAGCGTCTTCGTTAAGCATCAGGGAGTTATCGTAACTTTTGAAGGTTTCGGGCTTGCGTCCGAGTTTATAGAATACATCTCCGAGTTCCTGATAAAGAGTGGCAAGATGGAAGACTTTTGCAGGATCTATATCTATTGCAAGCGCCTCGAAGTTTATATCTCCGCCGGGTGTCTGGCCGGGAAAGAATTTTTCAAGAGCAGTAGAGTATATATCGAGAGCTTCTGCCGGCTTGTCGGCTATCATGCAGCTCCCGGCCGCAATCTCATAAAGCTCGATTTCCGGCTCCGATAATTCTTTCAAGGCCCGCTTGTAATAGTCCATGACTTTGTCATAATCATCCATAAGCAAGGCATAAGTCATTGCCTGATTCCAATATTTGGAGTTGGTCTTGTCAAGGTCGAGTGCATAATCTACCTCCTCCATCGCCTTCTTATAATTCTTCCGGGCAGCGCTGTAGCGCGCAGCCAGAGATAAGAGCCGGGGTTCGTGGGGGTATTGATCAAGCAGAGCGGAGAAGAGTGCGTCGCCGCGACTCCAGTCAGACTTGTCATCCACTATTTTTTGCAGATAGAATGCCAGCACATCATGCTTCATTTCGAAATCCAGATCCTCTGCCATCAGGGCCTCATAAGTCTTTTTATCATAATTGACGCTGTCATTACGCATAAGATAATAATCGGCCATCTGCATCTTTATAGATCCTCCTGCGCCCTTTTTAGACATTTCTTCTGCCTTTTTGAAACTCTCCTCTGCCTCGTCGAGCATCTGAAAGTAAGCTTGCAGCCGGGCCTTGAATGCCATGCTCTTGGGATCGTTGGGATATTTCTCGATCATGCGGTCGGCCTCGGCCAGAGTCCCTAAAGTGTCGCCTGTTGCAAGTCTCATTCCGGCTTTCCTTACGAAATAAGAGGCGTCTTCTCCCTCGATTCTGGCATATTTATCAAGGGCATCCATAGCCTTATCCGGCTCATCTACGTCAAGATAAAGACCCGTGAGGACCTGAAGAATATCGGAATTACCGGGATGATGCTTAAGCAGGCTTTCCATTACGGAGATCGATTCCTCGAGTTCCTCTGACTCTTCCATCATATTGGAATATAGAAGATTCGGGAAGATATCTCCGGGATACATATCGATAAATTTGCGTGCAATACGCTTGGATTCCTGCCGCATTTCCGCGCCGGCAAGGTCTCCGACAGGCATTCCCCAGCGCCGGATACCATATTGAAGGGCTGCCTCGGCATAGGTAGAGTCAGCCTGATATGCCTTCTTGTAAAGTTCAGAGGCCTCAGGTTGCGTCCCTTCTGCATCATATCTTGCTGCGGTCAGATAATAATGACGTGCTTTTTTGCGCGCTTCGGTAGCAGCCCGGTCGGTCGTCTTAGCCGATAATACCGCCCCTCCTACTGCGACAGCAAGCAGGACAATGAATAGTATTGATTTGCGAATCTGCATCTCTATGATTTATTTTTGGATCGGGATCAATTGGTACCGGTATGCCCGAATGCGCCATCCTCGCGCGCAGTGCGATCAAGACGGTCGGTCAGCTCCCATTCTACTTTTGTATAGGATTTTATGACCATCTGGCATATCCTTTCCCCATCCTTGATCTCGAAATCATATTCACCGAGATTGATAACTATGACACCGATTTCTCCACGATAGTCGGCATCTACAGTGCCGGGGGAGTTGAGTACGGTCAGGCCGTGCTTGAGTGCCAGTCCGGAACGCGGGCGGATCTGACATTCATAACCTTGCGGAAGCTGCATATAGAGCCCCGTCGGGATCAAACCTCTCTGCCCCGGCTTGAGGGTTATACTCCCTTCGGGCAGGTAGGCGCGCACGTCCATGCCGGCAGCTTCAAATGTGCCGTAATCCGGAAGCGGATGATGACTCTTGTTGATTATCTTGACTTTTAATCTTTCCATAATGATTCTCTTTATTACTTAAGTAAGTTCCAAAAATTAAACGATTACTTATTTAATCATCAATCCCAAAGCAACTCTTCTCATCCTCCCGGTTTATAGCGTATGACCATACGGAGACTCTTATCTGCTCTCAGATTAATGCCGACTACAAAATTAAACAAAAAAATCGGGATGAATCATCACAATATGCGATAATTCATCCCGAAATGTTAATTTTTCTATTTTTGCAGCGTCGCTACAGGGAAGATTTAACCCTCTGTGATTGCGTCGCTGGGGCAAACAGAAGCGCAGCTGCCGCAGCTGATGCAAGTGTCGGGATCAATCTTATAGATGTCGCCTGCAGAGATTGCGTCTACGGGACATACAGTCTGGCAAGTGCCGCATGCGATGCAATTGTCGCCAATTACGTAAGCCATAGTTGTAATTATTTTTATAAGTTAATATTAATTTGCTTGTTACTCTTCCCGGGCATATCATCCTCGGGATTTCGCGTACAAATTTATTTCAACATATCGATTATGCCAAATTTTTTGACAGTTTTCAACTATAATTTGTAAGGCTTCTAAATATTATTTATAATGATTATAATTTGAAAACTGACCTTATCTCTTCTTTCTGACCGTAATGTTGTATATTCCGAGACGCAGCAACAGAAGGTGAAGCTTCGCACGCAAAGGGAGCGTTGTCCCGAGCAGCTTGGCAGTCGCCTCAATTTCCGGGATCAGATCTTTGCGTCCTGCATGTCTTGCCTGAGCAGCGATATGGGATAACTTCATGTCATAATGACCCTTTAGTCTGGAGGCTGAAATACCGTAACCTGATGCTATTCCGGAAGTTCCCAAGAGTACCCTTCGATAAAAGCTGTATTCTTTTTCGTTCGACAGATTATTGCTGACTGATTCCCCATCAATATAATAACGATAACCGGCAACAGGAATATATTTCGCATCCCCACCTCTTCCGAGGGCAGCAATAACCGGCACATCCTCAACTCCCATCTCAGGAATCCTTACCAATTCCGGATGAACATCCAAAGTCTTTGCAAGAGCCGATTTGCGGTATAATGCCGATGATAGGACAAAAGGCAACGTGCGGCGGTTATCAAGGACTCCGATTGTGATCTCTTCTCCGCTGATCCTGTCGCGCATCCAGCGCCGACAATCTTCTCTCGAGGAATTTAGACGCGAATGGCGCTTGCCGTCCTTATCTATCGTTAACTCTTCTACATCCGTGAATACTACACTCAGAGTCTGATCGCCGTCGAGTATCTCTATCTGCCGTTCGAGTCGGGTATCATCAAGCCATTCATCATCGCCGGCGCAGTCTCCTATATATTCTCCCCGACATTCCTGCAAGGCATCAAAATAATTGTCGACGAGACCCCGGTTGGGATGTTCCGGCATCAACCGGACGATATCCGGATACTCTTCAGCATATCGGGCCGCAACCCCACGGGTACCATCGGGCGAACAATCGTCGGCTAGGAGAATCTCGAAAGGATAACGGCATCTCTGACGCAACACACTCTCAATCGCTCGCGCGATCGTCGATTCCTGATTATATGTCAATATGATTATGCTGGCCTTGGGATTCATATTAATGAAGATTCAATTTTCGCGCGATAGCGCGCGGCACGAAGGAAAAATGGCGGCTTAACGCAATGCACAGACCATAATGCTTCTTCATGATATCAAAACGCTCAAGGAGGGAAGCTTTCTTATTCTTTTCCGTCATTCCGTCATCAAGATAGTGGATGACCACGCAATGCAGATTCACACACTTGGCGGGCTCAGTACGGCTGATACATTTTATCGTCCAGTCATAATCGGCTGAAAACCTATATCCCATATCATACTCCGGGGCCAAATCACGCTTCACGCAAAATGCCTGATGGCAAATCAACATTCCATTGGAGAAGCTATCGACAGTGAGTCGCTCGGGTACTCTAAGATGACGTTCTCTTACAATCTGCCGATCTTCATTTACTATGAGAGTATCCCCGTAAATAATATCCGGATCATAGTTATCAGAAGCATCTGCATACTGACTTAAAGTGACCGGCGACGCAAATGCATCACCTGCATTAAGGAATATTACATATTTACCGCGTGCAAGCCTCAGACCTTTATTCATTGCATCATACAGACCCTTATCAGGCTCGCTGACAATTCTCAGATCACTGCGTCCTAACCGACGTGCAACGGCGATAGTATCATCCGCAGAAGCTCCGTCTACGATGATATGCTCAAAATTCTGATAAGTCTGCGAGCCTACCGACTCCAGAGTAGGAGGCAACGTTGAGGCCGCATTAAAAGTAATTGTAATAATTGAAAAAAGAGGAGTATCCATAATAAAACGGATGTATTCAAAAAAAGCAATAAGAAGACGTGAAGCTTTATATAAAAAAAGGCCCGAGCTAAATAACTCGGGCCTCTTGGTTAAGGGGGCGATTACCTACTCTCCCGCTTTCCCAAAATACGACCCATCACCATCGGCGTGATAAGGTTTTAACTCCCGGATATGAAAAAAGCCTCAAGAGAATCCTGAGGCTTTAAGGGG
>JAIDYR010000071.1 GCA_029057985.1 Muribaculaceae bacterium
CCTTTTTGGTCGCAGGCCCAAGTATATCACGCTGCTTGTAAATCACTCCGGGTAAGATCTCATGCGGGTAGTATATCACGCGCGGGTTTTATCTCACGCAGAGGAACGCAGAGCCGCTGAGTTTTGCTTCGGCGGGAGGCGTTTTCGACCGCAGAGATGGCGGAGGGCGCTGAGGGGCGCGTCGCTTCGCTCGCTTTGGTTAGGTCCTGCTTCGGTTAAGTCTTGCTTCGGTTAGGTCATGTTTCGGTTAGGTCCTACTCCGGTTATTGCTCGATTGGGAGTGACTCGGGGTTTTGCTTCGGGAAACGACTCGATTGGGAGTGACTTGAGGTCCTGGTTGCGATGAGGTCACGCTTAAGGCGATGGTAACTGAGGCGGCGAAGCGAGCCGACTCTGCGGTCTCTGCCTGCTCTGCGGCCAAGATTAACTAAGCTAACGCCCCGAAGCTAAGCTCTGCGCCTCTGCGTATACTCTGCGTGAGGTATAAACCGCGTGCGATATAACCCCGCGCGAGATATAAACCGCATAAGATACAACCCGCGTGCGATATAACCCGGCGTGGATTTTTAGTTATAGCATACGCTCGGACGCGTCCTTTTTTAGCTTCGGACCTATTAACTATTAACTATTAACTATCAACTATTAACTATTAACTATCAACTATTAACTATCAACTATTAACTATTAACTATCAACTATTAACTATTAACTATCAACTATTAACTATTAACTATCAACTTTTAACTATTAACTATTAACTATCAAGCGCTATGCGCTTGATGACGGGGTCGTCGGAGAGTCTGCGCGTCTTGGTATCGAAGTTGGCTCCGATCAGGATTATCTCTTTGCCGCTCAGCCGGTCGGGAAGCCAATATTTGCGCGCCTCTATCTGCTCCATGGCCGCCTGCGCCGTGGAGTCGATCTTGAACTCGATGATGAAGATGTAGTGGTCCGTCTCCAGACGGATGTCGATACGGCCGTTGGACGTCCGCTCCTCCATCCTGCAGTAGAAACCCATCAGATTGAAGAGCAGATAGACGGCATTCTGGAAGTGACCTTCGGCCGAACCTTTCTCGCTGTAGGGAACGCCCGCTATCAGCGTCTCCATCCTGCGCATGAACCCTGCGGCATCACCTGCCCTTACCTCCTGAATAAACGATCTGATCGAGAACGGACGCTGATTGCTGTCCGGATATAGATAGGTCGGCACAAGATCTTCCCAGAAACTTTTCCTTACCTCCTGATT
>JAIDYR010000072.1 GCA_029057985.1 Muribaculaceae bacterium
TGACGTACCACTTTCTCCACCACCTTGCTGACGCGAGGGGTGAAATGAGTCGCTGTCGTACAGAATCCGTACAAAATAGTGCATAAAAACGCCTAACACTGACAGTTATCAGCATTAGGCGTTCTTGAATTGAAAATAGCCGAATACCTTTTAAATCAAGGCAATATGAGGCAATGTATTAAGTTTTATCGCTCAGTAATAGTTACTTATCATCAATACAAGTCGTTGATAATCAATCAATTACTTGCCGATGCAGAAGTGGGAGAAGATGGAGTGGAGGAGGTCGGCGGGGGTGATGGCGCCGGTGATGGCGCCGAGGTGGTGGATCGCTTCGCGAAGGTCTTGGGCGGTGAGGTCGGCGGGTAGACCGGAGGTGAGGGATTGTTCGACTCGGTCAAGGGCCTCGGCTGCCCGGGTTAGGGATTCGTAATGGCGTGCGTTGGTCACTATTAAATCGGAGGTGGTGTCTCGCCCGGACTCGGCAATTTTAGTCATGAGGTCGATTAATTCAGGGATGCCTTCTCCTGTCTTGGCTGATATCGAAATCGGATCATTGATGGTATCAGTAAGTTGTGTAGCTGATAATGTCAATCCATGTTGTTCAGCTGCTGAAGCTGTCAATACTGATTCTTGCGGGGTTGATGTTGTTCGGCTAACTCGATCTGTGGCCGATATTTCATTGCCTGATTCCGGTGACGCCGCAGATGTTGACGGGTTAGATTTGATGAGGTCTGATTTTGTGAGCAGAGTGATGACAGGAATTGAGGTAGGGAGTCCGGTCATTTCTGAATCTGAATCAGTGGCCGGTTCTGTCGTGTCGATGAGGTGGAGGATGATGTCGGCTTTTTCGATAGCTTGTCGGGCGCGGTTGACGCCGATCTGTTCGATACGGTCGTCGGAATCCCGCAGGCCTGCAGTATCGATGAATCTGAATAGTATGCCGTTGATTTCTATGGTATCTTCTATGATGTCGCGCGTTGTGCCGGCGATGTCGCTTACTATGGCTTTCTCATCCTGGAGAAGACAGTTGAGCAGAGTTGATTTGCCGGCATTGGGTTTACCTGCGATTACTACGGCCACTCCTTCTTTCAATGCCCGGCCTGCTTTGAATGAGTCGGCGAGTAGCCGGATCTCATCGCGAGTGGTGCATGTCATGTGGAGCAGGCGTGTGCGGTCGGCAAATTCTACGTCTTCTTCCGAGAAATCCAGTTCGAGTTCAAGAAGTGAGGCTATTTCGATCATGCTGTCGCGCAATTCATTGAGGCGGCGGGAGAAGGTGCCTCTCATCTGGGATACTGCAAGACGTTGGGCAGCTTTTGAGGAAGCGGCGATCATGTCGGCTACTGCTTCGGCTTGGGCAAGATCAAGGCGTCCGTTGAGGAATGCTCTCTGTGTGAATTCTCCCGGAGATGCAGTGGAAGCTCCTTCTTCAATGAGGCGTTCCACTACTCGTCTCTGTATCCATTTGGATCCATGAATTGCAAATTCTACAGTCTTCTCGCCGGTGAAACTTTTCCCTTCTGCATAGACGGTAGCTATAGCCTGATCCAAAGTCTCACCGTCAGTATCAGTTATTATTCCGAGGTGCGCGGTATGAGAAGAGGCTTCTGACAGTCGCTTGCCTTTCCATACTTTATCAGCTATCGAGAATGCGTCGGGGCCCGACAGACGGATGATTGCGATTCCGCCGATGCCGGGAGGAGTGGATATGGCGGCTATGGTGCTGTTGGTCATTGTTTATTCCAGAGTTTGAAATCGTAATACTTCTCTACTTCATTCTCAATATCGTCGGGCAATGAGGAGAAGAAATCGAGTCCGGTAAGACGTTCTACTTCATCTACGCTCATCGCATAATCGGCCATATTACCGGGGGCTCTCATGTTGGGATATATGAATCCTATTGCCCGAGGCTTGTCGAGGTATGGAGCAAGTAGCACTTTGTAGAAAGCTGAAGGAATACGCACTCCGGCGCCAATGGTTGTCCGGTCATTATCCCGGTAGACCGGTCCTGCAACAATTACGATTGCGGAATCACGCCGTGCCCACAGTCGCTCTTTCTCTTCAAGTGTCTTCCAGGCTCCTGCGTTAAGGGCATGATCCTGAGGCGCCATATTGGCCATTACGAAGCAGTCTGACATAGCAGCGGGACTCCACTTCTGATCGGCCGCCGGACATAGATGTCCTTTGTCATATCCTGAGCGCTTATAATCGTCGGGAGATGCGCAACCCTCAAGCTCATAGTCCTGCCAGAATTTGTCGCTGCGTGATTCTTCACCGTCAACTTCGGAGGCAAGTAATTCCCATCCTACCCATTCCGGAGTGCGATTTTCGGAATTGAATCCTACTGTAAACCCTTCATAACGTTTTACTTTAGAAGACTTTGCCCCTCCTTGGGTTATTTCAAGGTCCGGATAATGCAGACCGGAATATCGTGAGGAATCAGGATTAGTGGCTGACCGGGATATATGCTTACGGGCGCAGAAGGCGACGATTGTGGTAGCCAGAAGTATAATTACTACCAGCATCGGCCAGCGAGGACGTCCGAAAGTTTGGGGTCGACGCCTGCCGGAGTTGTTTCGACGATTGGAAGATCTGCGTGAACGTGAATTTGCCATAAAACAGAAAAAATTTTTACAAAGATAATGAAACTCTCTCTAATTTTTATTAACTTTGACAAAAATTCTAAGAATAGTGTTCCGGGCGCGGTTCCCTTGGCTTTTTCATAGATACTTTAGTAGGAAGAATGAAAAATTCAGGGTTTTGAACCTTGCATAGTGTACGTGCCGGCGGAATGCTTTTGCATACCATGATTAATCTAAAAACAATTTCATAATGACACTTACCGATCGCTTTCTCCGCTTTGTGAAATTCGATACACAGAGCGATGACCTGACCAATATGACTCCGTCGACACCGGGACAGATGGAATTTGCCGTATATCTGAAAGGGGAGCTCGAGTCAATGGGTCTTGAGGAAATTACTCTTGACGAAAACGGCTATCTCATGGCGACTCTACCCTCCAATTGCGATGCAGACGTTCCGGTTGTCGGATTCATCGCCCATCTCGATACTGCTCCTGACATGTCGGGCAAACATGTCAATCCCAGAATAGTCGAGAACTATCCCGGCGGAGACATTGTGCTCAATCAGGAGCAGAATATTGTCCTTTCACCGTCGGAATTTCCAGAAATGCTCAATTACGTAGGTCAGGATCTTATCGTGACAGACGGCACCACACTTCTTGGCGCCGATGATAAGGCGGGCATCGCCGAGATTATCTCGGCAGTGGCTTATCTGCAGGCTCATCCCGAGATCAAGCATGGCAAAGTGCGCATAGCATTCAATCCCGATGAGGAGATTGGCAAGGGCGCTCATAAATTCGACGTAGAGCACTTCGGCGCGGAATTTGCATATACAATGGATGGCGGAGCCGTCGGCGAGCTTGAGTTCGAGAACTTTAACGCCGCAGGAGCAAAAGTCATCATCAAGGGTCGTAACGTCCATCCCGGAACTGCAAAACACAAAATGGTCAATTCCATTCGGGTAGCCAATCAGTTTGTGCAGATGCTTCCCCGCTGGGAGACTCCGGAGCATACCGAGGGCTACGAAGGGTTCTACCACCTTGTCGGCATCAACGGCACGGTAGAAGAGACTACTCTGACCTATATTATCCGCGACCACGACCGCGCCCGCTTCGAAAGCCGCAAAAAGGAACTTGAGCATCTCGTGCGCAAGACCAACGAAGAATATCCCGGTTGCTGTACTCTCGAGATGGCTGATCAATACTATAATATGCGGGAAAAGATCGAGCCGGTCATGCATATCATTAATCTGGCCGAAGAGGCGATGCGTGAAGCCGGCGTCGAGCCTAAAGTGCAGCCGATACGTGGAGGTACAGACGGAGCGCAGCTCAGCTTCAAGGGGCTGCCTTGTCCGAATATCTTCGCCGGAGGCGAGAACTTCCACGGCCGCTATGAATTTGTGCCTATCCAATCGATGGAGAAAGCCAAAGACGTAATTGTCAATATTATCCGTCTGCTTGCGGCGAAGAAAGAGCAAAAAATACGCTTTTAACTGATAGCATAATTTGAAGAAAGGAAAAGTAACTGTAATAACAGGGCCGACTGCCTCCGGCAAGTCGGCCCTTGCCATAGAGATGGCCTTGAAGAGGAATCTGGAGATTATATCCGCCGATTCGAGACAGATCTATAAGGGCATCCCGATTTCAACCGCAATGCCATCCGATGAAGAGCTTTCGCTCGTGCGTCATCACCTAATCGGAGAGCTGCCCCTTGATGCCTACTATTCGGCAGCCATGTTTGAGGAGCAGGCTCTCGAGATTGCGCGCAGGCAGATCGAGGAGAGGGGAGAGGTCATACTTTGCGGAGGCTCCATGATGTATGTCGATGCCTTCTGCCGAGGGATTGACGATATCCCTACGGTCAGCGAAAAGATCAGAAGAGAGACTCAGGAGGAAGCAGCCGAGCGTGGCGATGACTGGGCGCGCATGGAGTTGCTTCGTCTTGATCCTGAGTATCACTCTATCGTCGACCTCAGGAATATCAAGAGAGTAGTGCATGCCATAGAGATAATACGCGAGTCGGGGATGACATTCACGTCATTTCGGCGTGGAGTGAAGAAAGAGCGCGAATTTGAAATAGAGATGCATTTTATAGATATGCCGCGCGATGTCCTCTTTGAACGAATCAACAGACGGGTAGATCTCATGGTCGAGGCGGGGCTGATAGAAGAGGCAGAGAGGGTCTATCCCATGCGTCATCTAAATTCCCTTAATACCGTAGGACTAAAGGAACTTTTCGCCTGGAAAGATGGCGCGATGGACTTGTCGACGGCTATTGAACGAATCAAAAAAAATACCCGTGTCTACGCCAAAAAGCAGCTGACATGGCATGCCCGGCGAATGAAGAATGATTTTTTGGTCTAAGAATTGTGAAATTATGAAAATAAATCTTAATTTTGCAGAATTATATACCCTTCAATCCGCTTCCCCTATGCCAAAGTCGGAAGAACTGAATGGAGTGTAATGATAAGTTATTTATAGTCAAATAAATATAATCATATTATAAAACAGATCATGAAAAAGATTATTTCATGTATAATCGGAGCTCTGATGCTGATTTGCGCTATGCCTGCCAGAGCGGAATTTTTTGATACTTCCGCTCCCGAAGATCTCATGACTCTCGGCGTGCGACTTGGCGTCAATACTTCGAACCGCAACGTCAACAAAGATGTCTTCAAC